>CANRIG010000049.1 GCA_947630595.1 uncultured Lachnospiraceae bacterium
TTACACATATCCCTCTCCTCCTCCATCTTCTCCCAGTTGGCGCGGACGATGACCTCCATCAGCGCCTGATACCACAGTTCATGTTTTTTCGGTTCATACGCTTCCAAAAGATCACGTATTTCACTCCCGGCCTGCAGATCGCACCGCAGGCTCTGCAGCCAGTAATTTTCTGTCCGGGATAATCGTTTCGTCACAATCACCTGCATCGGAATCGGATCGCCGCTCAGCACATAGATGCCAGGGTCCGTCTCCACAGCCTTGATCCCACGCGCACGCCTGAGATGGCGCAGCAACCTGTGCGGATAATGATTGCAGACAAATGTCAGCGTCAGCTCACCCGGATCAATCTCGCCTATCCGCTCCGTCTCCGACTGATAAAAGCAGGCGTAGCCATAGACCTTGTAAAAATCATTGATACTCAGATAATCCTCCGGTGACTTATACTCGATGATGTTGTACGTGCGAAAAATCCGGGCAATATTTTTCTGAATCACATCTTGCTTGCGCTTTTTGATGACCAGGACGTCCATCTGCATCGGCTTTTTCCCGAGCAAATGCTCCTCCTCAATCCGCAGTTTTTCTGCCTCCTGCCCCAGTTCAATGCGCAGTGCAGCCCCAAATGCAGCATGCCACTGCAGCCTTCCCTCTGTCACCTGTTTCTCCTTTTACAGGAAACGGCAAAATGATTGCCGTTTGTTACAGTATAATGTATCTGACTATGATCTGCAATAAAAATCTTTATTTTTTGATATTATTATTGTAGATTTTTGATTGTTGTTTATTACATTATTTTATTATCTTATTATATATAAATACAGCCATTTTGTAAAGGAAAATTTTCAACTTATAAAATAAACCTATAAAATCAGCCTGCAGAATCATACGCGCAAACACGCAAAAATAAGGCAGACGGTTCGTGAAACCATCTGCCAGTCTTGCCTTTTCTGTTTCTTACTTCTTGCTTCCTGCTTCTCGTTTCTTACTTCTTGTTTCTTACTTCTTGTTCCTTACTTCTTGTTCCTTGTTTCCTGTTTCTTATTCGTTTCTTGTTTGTTTCTTGTTCTTTTCCGTTTGTTTTCCGTTTCTTGTTTTGTCCCGTTCCTCAGCCCTGCATCAGAATCGAGCGCACGTGGTCGATCTCCTCACGCGTCGCCTTTGCCGCCGGCACATAATACTGTTTGCTTCTCGCAATCTGGTAAATCTCCTCCTGAGACTGCTCGCACTGGTTGCGGAACTGTTTCAGGGTTTGTTTCAGCTGCGCGTTTTCCGTCTGCGGAATCATCTCGCCGTAACGCACCAGCTCGCCGTTGATACCCGCCAGGGTATCCGATACCATCGTTTTCTCATCCATTGCTCCGTTACCTCCTGTAAAAGCTACTGTAAAAACTGCATCAACTGCTGTCTGCTCTGCATTGCGGACTGCGCGGATTTCTGGAAAAACTGCTTGACGCCGGGGTCCGTCGCCTGCTCCGCATAGGCCTGCATCTTGCATTGTGTGGTAGAAAATCCGCCAATGAGATGACGGAGATTCTGAAGATCAAGCTCTGAAATTTCGTTCATAAAAATTCCCTCCTTCCGGGTACCAGGTTACAATCCCAGTATCTCCCGTCAGGAGGGAATTTATGCAAAAACTTACCTACCAAAGACGTACTTTTTCAAAACTGTTCCTCACAGCCAGTTATATAATTCCGCATATTTATCCGCCGAACTGTTCCATGAGAAATCCATCGCCATGCCGCGGTCGATCAGCTTGTTCCACTCGCGCTTCTTGTTGTAATAAATATGCATCGCATACTGCATCGTATTATACATTTCATGCGCATTGTAATTTGCAAAGCTGAACCCGGTGCCGGTGCTCTCGTATTCATTATACGGAATCACCGTATCTTTCAATCCTCCGGTCTCACGCACAATCGGAACCGTGCCATAGCGCAGGCTCATCAGCTGGGAAAGCCCGCACGGCTCAAACAGCGACGGCATCAGGAACGCATCGCAGGAGCCGTATATCTTATGTGACAATGCTTCGGAGTAGAATATATTGGCCGATACTTTGCCCTGATACTTCCAGGCAAAGTGGCGGAACATATTTTCATAGCGCTCCTCGCCGGTGCCCAGCACCACAAGCTGAATATCGTTCTGGCAGATCTCATCCATCATGTGGGCGATCAGATCGAAGCCTTTCTGGTCCGTCAGGCGGGAGACAATGCCGACCATAAACGTCGAATCGTTCTGGGCCAGCCCCAGCTCGCGCTGCAGCGCCCGCTTGTTTTTGATCTTCTCCTTGCGGAAATTGCGGACGTTGTAATTGTACTCCAGCATCGTATCCGTCTCCGGATTGTACTCATCGTAGTCGATGCCGTTGACAATCCCGCGCAGGCTGTTGGAACGGGCCCGCATCAGGCCGTCGAGGCCCTCGCCGTAAAACGGCATCTTGATCTCCTCCGCGTAGGTATTGCTGACCGTGGTGATCGCGTCCGCATACACGATGCCGCCCTTTAAGTAATTGGCGTCGCCGTAGGCCTCCAGCTTATCCGGCGTAAAATAATATGCCGGCAGGCCTGTAATGTCACGTACTGTTTTCACATCCCAGACACCCTGAAACTTGAGATTGTGAATCGTGATGATCGACTTCATATCCCGGAAGAACTCGCCCTCATGGAACTTATCCTTGAGCAGCACCGGAATCAGGCCCGTCTGCCAGTCGTGGCAGTGCACGATGTCCGGTCTGAATCCGATCAGCGGCAGCGCCGACAGCGCGGCCTTGGAGAAGAAAGCAAACTTCTCAATGTCCTGATAAATATTGCCGTATGGCTTTGCCCCGGAGAAATAGTATTCATTATCAATAAAGTAAAACTGTACCCCATCATACTGCATCTCCAGCACGCCGACATACTGGGAACGCCACGCAAGATCCATGTAGAAATGCGTCACATAGTTCATCTTGCTTTTCCATTCCTCACTCATGCACATGTACTTCGGAAGAATCACCCGGACGTCAAATTCTTCTTTATTGAAGCACTTCGGGAGCGATCCTGCCACATCGGCCAGACCGCCCGTTTTTATAAACGGCACCGCCTCAGATGTAACATATAATATTCTTTTCATATGCGAACCTCCGCTCATCCTGTGTTAGATAAATTATACCGCATTTTCGCCGCAATGAAAAGTGTTTCTTCGTGATATTGCCGCTTATTTTATATCTGCGCTCCGGCAAACTATGCAACTGTACCTACTGTACCTGATTCTCATATTTGCTGCGCCCGGTTCTTATATTCCAGCCGGATTTTATCCGCAATCAACGCGATAAACTCTGAATTGGTCGGCTTCCCTTTCCCGTTATTCACCGTATACCCAAACAATTCGTCAATCGTGTCCATCTTTCCGCGGCTCCAGGCCACCTCGATCGCGTGCCGGATCGCACGCTCCACACGGCTCGGCGTCGTCTGGTGACGCTTGGCGATCGTCGGGTACAGAATCTTGGTGATCGAATTCAGCATCTCCATATCGCCCACCGACATGATGATCGCGTCCCGTAGATACTGGTATCCCTTGATGTGCGCCGGCACGCCGACTTCGTGGATGATATTGGTGACATCTGTCTCCAGGTTGCGCTCCATGTAGGCTTTCTCACTCTCATAAGCGTTTTTCTTCGCTTTTGAAAAGCTGCGCTGCTGGCGCGTGCGCACACGCTTGATCCGGTTCACCACCGTGTCATTGTCAAACGGTTTCAAAATGTAATAATCAGCGCCCAGCGCAAACGCATCCTCCGTCATTTTCTCCTGACTGACCGCCGATATGACAATAAACGCCGGTTTCTTCAGGCTCGGCTCGTGATTGACACGGTCCATCACCGCCAGGCCGTCCAGCTTCGGCATGATAATGTCGAGCAGTACCACATCCGGTTTCTTCTCCCGGATAATCTCAATCAGTTCTTCCCCATTTCCGGCCTTCCCAATGACCTCCAGCTCATCGTCACTGCTGACGATGCGATCCAGCAGCTGTACGATCTTTTCGTTGTCGTCCGCAATCGCAATATTCAGCTTTTCCATGTTCATACTCCTCTCATATTCTTACAGATTTCGTCATTGCACGGCTACATTTTTTGAGGGTCCCTACCAAAAATTGTCATGTACAAAAACTACTTGTATTATATAACAATCCCATATACACGCAAGAAAATCTTATCTCGCTATTTCGACAGGATTCCCTCGTTTTCCCCCTGCGCAGTGCGACTTTTCCATATAACAGTAACGTTCTTGGGGCAGTATTGTGACGATAAATGTCGAAATGTATCAGAAAAAAGAGAAATATTTTGTCGGGGATTCGACAAAATACGCGCTGGTCTGATATAAGCAATACCAGAAACTTGTCAAGAAGCGGCAGCGCACACGAAAATAAAGTAATACCGTTTTCGCGCAAAATAATACGAGACATGAATACTGTTTCCAATATCCATGCCCCGTACTCGTCTGCCAGATCTGTTTGGCTTTTCAGCCATAGCCTAGACGCAGGTAAAAATTCCAAAATCCGTTTTGTAGTTAATTAGTTGTTACTTATCCTGATCAGGATTTTACTAATTCAAATCAAATAATCCACTCTGACTTTTTTATTTATACTCATTCGGCCAAGCACTATCAAGAACAAACTTTGTAATCGGCTGACTAGAATAGATTAACCTCGTAAATCCAAAGTTACCATTCGCATCACATTTGAGTTCAAAAAGCTGATTCTGAGGTCCCTGCTGTGCCGTACCAAGCGCCGTCAACGGATTGCTGGTATTATTAACACGATGATTAACTAAAACATTAGCCAACCTTACATAACCATTATTCTGATTCAACTGCGTCATCTTCCAAGAATTAACTACCTCTTCCTTAGCACTCGGCATATAAATTGCTGCCGGAGCCGGGCCAGCCTGATAGGTAATTTCATAGCCAAACTCAATCGTCTCCACACCATTCAAAACAGTCGGACTATACGGAGCTGTTTCTTTCTTCGGAGCCGTGCCGGCAATCGTCAGCTCATATGCATAAAGGTCATTAGTAAATGCAGTCATAATACCAGGTGCAATCATGTAAGCCTTGCTTGCATCAATAGAACCAGTAGGAACCAAGGTCAGAGTATTCACTTTTACATCATTCCATGGGCCACCCAAACTGGTAGTGCCGTTCGGATATGACACAAAAGTAGTAGCAGCACCAGCACCATTAGGCGTACCAGTAGTCGCTTTCTTAATATCATACTTCTCGCCCTTAGTAAAATTAGCAAGATTATCCGCCGTGTTATAAGTTGCCGGAGCTACCGGATAAACTACCGGAGTCTGAAGATTAGTACCAATCTTGACAACCGTCACAGTACAGGTCATCTTTTTGTTTCCATATGTCGCAGTGACAACAGCAGTACCCTCTGTTTTTGCAGTACCGCTGTACTCGACTGTTGCCTTGGAAGCATTAATAGGATTCACTGTAATATCAACAAGATTCACATCGCTACTGCTCCAAGTCACTTCCTGCTGCTGATCCTCAGTCAAGCCGCAAACTCTCAGCTGAACTTGGCTGTCCTCTGTTGAGTTAGTATTGGTCGTATAGATCGTTGCGCTCGTCTTGTTCAGATACACCTTGTTAGCCTTTTCGACCGTAACCAGCCATGCTTTCTTCTTGCTGCCATAGGTAGCCGTGATTTTCGCGGTACCAACTTTCTTAGCCGTTACTTTACCGTTTTTATTAACGGTAGCTACGCTTGTCTTGCTGCTCTTCCAGGTGACTTTCTCAGAAGTAGAGACTTTCAACTTTTTAGTGCTGCCCTTGGTCAGCGTAATTTCTTTCGTTGCTGCCTCTGCTGTAAGAGCTGCGCCCGGAACAACGCTCGGTACTGCCAATGCCAGAGACAGTGACAATGCCATAACTCTTGCAAATCTTTTCACTTTCATAGGTCAATTCTCCCTTTCGTTTGGATTTTTTGGCAATTTTTACCGTTGACCTATTGTAACACCTTTCTCTGGAATTTGCAATAGTTTTATTGCTTAAGTCTTATTCCAATTTTTTCCAGAATTATGCGAAATTTTCTGCTATTTTTAAATAATTCATCTAATTTTATTTTATTCTTTGATAATTTTTATCTCATTCTACACAATTTAGTTGAAAACTGGAATTTTCACTAAAATTTTCTTTTGTATTTTTATTCGTACAATATGGGGTTTTCACCGTCCCAGACCACAAAATATAGCAAAATTATTCAATTTCCCGCACACATCGCACGTTTTACAAATCTTATGTGACGCATCGTCGCGCGGAACTGCAAATTTTCTGCTACAGTGTCATCCGCAGGCTGATCAGGTTCCCGCGCCAGCCCATCCCGTGCAGCCAGTCAAGCATGTCGTCGCGCTCGTCCAGCGCCTCGTCGCTGTCCATGTCGCACTCGTAAACGGTGCGCAGCATATCGCAGAAGCCCCGGATGCCGCCGATGTCGTCCACGAGCTCGATGCCGTCCTTGGCGATACACACCGGGCGGATTTTCGCCGCCGCGTCAACCAGCCGCCTGGCCAGTTCCGTCTCCCCGCCTACCCGGTTTCCGTCCTTGTCCGTCCAGTTGGCCTTGGAATCCTTCGTGTAGATATTCTCGCAGATGATCCGGACCTCCCATCCGTCGCCGTAATCGTAGCTGTAGTACAGCCGGTCCGTCACCGGCAGGGCCGGGATATTGTGTGCGTGCAAAAACTCGAACTCTTCTTTTTCAAACTCAAAGCTGTGTTCGGCCGTCCACTCCTGAATCGCCGCCTCGGTATTCGCAAGATGCCATCCGGCGGCCAGATTCTCTTTCAATTCGGAGAGCTTCTGCTCGTCCATCGGGTGCAGGGATATGAGCTGCGACAACGGGAGGCGCTCCAGCAATTCATAGCAGACCATATCCATGAATACATTCAGCGCCTCATCCATGGTGGCATCCGACAGCTTTACATTGTAAGGCTCCGGCTGTTCTTCCGCCTGCGGGTCCAGATTGCGGACCGTGATCTCGTCCCAGCGGGTGAGCATCTCCCACGCCTCCATCTGATTGTACAGATAGTGTTCTCTGCGGCCTTTATATTCATAAGGTCCCGTATATTTTTTCTTCATCCAGGTTTTAATGCCCTGGCCCGGCTTGTAATCGTCGTCCCAGTAAAGGTCTTTGAAATCCTCCGACGGGAAGCGGAAATAAATGCCGGCCAGCATCGTCCAGATCAGGAACCGGTTTTCCGTCAGTCTGCGGAACACCTCATCCGGCAGGCTGAAATTGTGCAGGTGCGAATTCTGCCAGCCAAACAGGCGCTGGATCGCAAAGTGCAAAGCATGCAGCGTGATATTGGCCGGCGCCAGAATATCTCTGGAAATGGTTTTCTCCACCGAACCGTACTTTCTCAAAAGCCTCCAGTCTTCCTCATCAAGCCAATCCGTATTCAATTCCAGATGCAGCTTCATCACGCTGGTAACCAGCCCCATCCCAACGCTTGGAAGTTTGACGACAGGAACGTATTTCTTTCGGTTCGGATCAAACTCTGTAATAGAGGCAGTTTTCTTTTTTACATTTTTGTACGCTGCGACAGGAGCAACTTTCTTTTTGTTGCTGATAAAGTCCGCACTGTTATCCGTTTTCATCTGCATCGTCCTTTCTTCCGCATTCTGTCATGCGTCTTTTTCTAAATCTGCGTATTGTCACCGTTTCTCTGTACAGACAATGTCTGCACCTGCAGTCTGTGTCTCCGGGTATCTCTTTGTTCCTTTCCAGGTATCTCTTGTTCCTTTCCAGGTATCTCTTGTTCCTTTCCAGATATCTCTTCGTTCCGTCACATTTCCATTTCACTATATCTTCTTTGACATAATGTGTCAACTGCATTCAAAATCGTATCAATATCCATATATGCATACGGATATGTATCTGCAAAAGGAAAAGGCTGAAACACGCTTCCGTGCAGCAGCCCCATCCTTTCCTCATGACCATATTATTTCTGTCTCACCTGTCCGGCTGTTTTTCAAGCTCGGCAATGCGCCGTTCAAGCTCCCTGATCATGCGGTCCTTCTCCTGCAGCTGCGCTTTCTGATGATCGATCTCAGACTTCCGGCTGGCAAGTTCTGCTTTCTGGTTATCAATCTCAGACTTCCGGCTGGCAAGTTCTGCTTTCTGATGATCAATCTCCGATTTCTGGTTGTCGATCTCCGCCTGCATCTCATCAATCATATACTGTACGGTATTCCGGTCAAGGATGCGCAATTCTTCTGAAAACATCTCCATCACCCTCTCAACATTCTGGCACAGACGATATACGTCTTCGTACATGGACCTGAATTCCGGGTAAGTGTCGATCAGCCGGAGGATGATCTCCGGGTCATCCTGACTGAGGAATGCAAGCCATGCCTCGGTTTCATTGCTGATATCCTTATTCTGAATGTTCCATCCGAAAATGTCAAGTGGAATGAACAGATATTTCTGCAGGAGATCAAGCCGGATGCCGGTATTGGAGCGCTGTTCAAAGTAATGCAGGTACTCTCCCGGGAACTTTCGGAATTCTCCGGTGCTTTCCTCGATAAAAACAATCGTATAGACCTCCTTGATTTCAAGATAACTGAATTTCTTTTTCTGCTCATCGCGGATCCGCTTGTACTGGCGCAGCAGAAGGTCGGCCGAATAGCAGGCGCTCCTCTGTCCCGGGAAGGCGTAGCCGATTTTCTGTGCCTCTACATCCGCCAGGCTGCCGTCGTCGAGCTGTACGATGATGTCCATGATCAGCAAAGAGCCCTCGTCCGCAATGCGCGTGGAGTCGCCCGGCAGGACATGTTTTATGGTCACATGCCTGCCGAGCAGGACGGAGAGCAGCCGGTTGAGCCGCTCCGGCGTATACTCCGGATTCAGAATTTCCTTGAAAAAGGAATCGTACAATAATTTGGTGCCGCGAACGCCGGTGCAGAAATCGAGGAATTCTTTCTGCCGGGAAACTCCCCAGCTGTCGAACCGTTGTCTGAGGGCCGGCTTCGCTTCAATCTGCCTCAGCAAATCTTCTCTTTCGTAAATCATGGGAAAATGCTGTTTCAGCTTGCCTGTCATGGTACCTCCTTAAAGTAATTTGAACAATTTATATATGTTATGTGAAATACAATAACATAATTTGAGGCGGATTGCAAGCAAAAAAGCAAATAAAAAAGAGGCTGAAACACATTTTCGTGCAGCAGCCTCCGTCCCCGTTCCTCATTCAATTTCGATTTCAATCCTGTCCAGCGCCCTGTGCAGCGTCTCCACGGCAGCCTCCAGGGTACTGCCCTTTGTGATCACATGTCCGATCCGGTGCGGTCCGACATGGAATTTTTTGACCGCGTCCCCGACCTTATAATCAAACTGGATCTCATAAATATTCTCATCCGGCCCGTTGCGGTTCGCCATGGAACGGATGACGCCGTCCCTGTCGCTGCGCAGCAGCATGCTGGCATTGGGCACCGCGTGCTCCTGCGAAAAGTCCACCTCCTCGCCCAGCGCCGCCAGAATCAGCTTTTCATAGTAGTCATAGCCGTAATAAATCGATACCAGCTCCGCCAGGCAGGTAGCGCCTGAGCGTCCGCCCAGCTCCAGTACATAAGTCTGGCCGTCCCGCAGAATAAAGTCGGCGTTGATCGCGCAGTTGTCGAGCTTCATTGCCGCAATCGCCTTTTCCAGCTGTTCTTTGGCGTCGGCGATCACTTCCGGCGGCAGCTGATACGGCGCAAAATGGCCGATGGGAACGCCCGTGTCCCCCTGAAATACGTAATCGCCGTGCGGCAGAATGAACTTCACCTCGCCGCGATAGACAAACGCCTGCGCGCCAAACTCCTCGCCCTCGATAAATTCCTCTACGATAAAGAAATCCGTGCGCGAGTTTGCGCGGACGATGTCGCGCGCGGCCTCAAACTCCTCCTTCGCATTGACGCGGATAATGCCGCGGCTGCCGGAGGTATCGACCGCCTTGAAAATCAGCGGGAAACGGAGTCCCTCTGTCTTTTCATACATGTCTTCCTCGAAAGAAATCTCCCGGAAGCGCGCGGTGCGCACGCCGTACTCCTCATATTTCTTTTTCATGAGGATTTTGTTGGAGGCGATCTGCGCCGCCTCGAAGCTGAGGCCCGACAGGCCCAGCTCATCGCAGACCTTACCGATCGTGATCACGGCCACATCCGTGCCGGCAGTCACGATGCCGTCGATCCGTTCCCGCTTCGCCACCTCGAGCACCTTTTCATAATCCACGGTATTCTCGTAGCAGACCTGGTCGGCAAGGGCAAATCCGGGATAATTTCCGGGAATGCTGACCACGATTGTATAAATACCCATTTCCTTCGCTTTTTTGATTAACGGCACCTGGTAAATCCCGGCCCCCATAATCATCAGTTTCTTCATATCGTTTCCTCCCCGCTGTGTACCGCGCCTTCTGTTCCCGCGGGCGTCAGTTTCTTCTGTACCGCGTCTGCCGCGCTGTCTGTCTCTATATGCGTCAGTTCCTTTTGAAGCACTCCTAACTCACCGTCCGTTTCCTCCGCCCCCTGCTGATGCACGCAGCGGATCACATATTGCGGATTTTTGCTCATGCCCTGGAAAATGCGGCCCACGTACTCCCCGATCATGCCCATGAAAAACAGGTTGATCCCGGAAAAGAAACAGATCGCCGCCATCATCGACGGCCAGCCCATCTGCATCCAGGGGCGCGTAATCTTCTGTATGATAACCACCAGCGCGGCCAGCATGCCCAGCAGCGAGATGATAAATCCCACATACTTCGCCGCCTGCAGGGGCACGATCGAGAAGCCGATGATGTTGGACCACAGCTTCAGCAGCTTCCGGAAGGTGTAATTGGACTTTCCGACCTCCCGCTTGAAATGTTGGATCGGCACCGAGCTGATGTTGCGCGTGGTGCGCAGAAACAGTCCCTGCAGGTGCGTGTACTCGCTCTCATACTGAATCGCGTAATCGCGGACAAAGCGCCTGATGATCCAGAAGCTGGAGGTGCGCAGGTCTTTCGGCTTTTTGAGAAGAATCCGAAACGACAGATAGTTTATGTAACTCCCGAAATTGCGGAATCTGCTGTGCTGCTTCTGCGGATAATAGCCATAGACGATGTCGTAGCCTTTTTCAAATTCCTCCAGCAGAACCGGCAGCTGCGAGGGATGGGTCTGCATGTCGTCGTCCATGGCGATGTAGACGTCGCCGAACGCCTGGTTCAGCCCCGCCATCACCGCGTTGTGCTGCCCGGCGTTTCTCGCCAGCTCCACCACCTTCACGCAGGGGTAATCCCGCACCAGTCCGAGCAGGGCCGCCATCGTCGCGCCGCCGTCCGGCGAGCAGTCGTCCACCAGCACAAATTCGTAATCCGTCTTATTCAGTTTATCCAGCTCCTGCATGGTCAGCTCCACGACCTTGCGGATCGTCGCCGCCGACCTGTAGCAGGGGATTACAACCGAGTATTTCAAGCTTTTTCTCCCATCGTTTTCTTATGTGACTTTTTTCTCCGGAATATCCAGGATATCACACATAATATAATAAATAATATCACTGCCGCCGGCATGATGACAAGTGCATAATTCATGCCAGGAATGGCAAATTCAAGCTCCACCGTGTGCTCTCCGGCCTTCAGCGGCAGCGCCATATACATGTAATTGGCCCGCTGCAGTTCCATCGGCTCCCCGTCCACGTACGCCGTCCAGCCGCGCTGGTACGGGATGCTGAGGGTCAGGATTTTGTCCTCGTCCAGAGAAATGTGGCCGGAAACTTTGTTGGTATCCAGTTCCACATCCTCCAGCACGTCCCTGGTCAGCGCCGCGGTATAATCCGCCAGGCGCTCCATCGGCTGGCTGTAAAGCTCCATGCTGTCAAACTGAATCATGCCCTCGCGGTCCATGCGAAGCGTACAGGATGTGATCTTTTCCTTGTGATAGCCGAGGTTGAACACGTAATCCTGCTGCTGCGAACCGTAGCGGTCGTCGTCCGAGCGAAACTTGAAGCTGTATCGCTCGTCTCCCACGCGGAAGATCAGATTGATCGGCGTCTCGGAACCGTCCCCTTTCAGCACGCCGTTTTTCAGTACCAGATAAGTCTCGGAATCCGGCAGGCTGTTAAATTTCAGTTTCAGGGTATACGTGTCGTCCTGCTCCTCCGTTTCGCTGCCGGTGCTTCCGGTATCGAGCTCCTCCATGCCGGCGATCAGGGCCGTATCCAGCAGGCGGATGCCGCTTTCCTTTGTCGCCTTTATTTTCAGGCGCTTCGCCGTTGTCGCGGGCATCCCAAGTGTATCTGCCATTTCCTCTGTTTCTTTTTCATCTGTCTTCTTATCTGTTTTGTTTGCAAGTCCCTCTTTCTCTGTCTCCTGATCTGTTTTATCTGCCTCTTGATCTGTCCCTTTTTCTGGCTCTTGATCGGTCTTATCTATCTCCTGATCAACCTTATCTATCCCCTGATCTGCTCTATCTGTCTCTTGACCTGTCTTATCCGTCTCCTGATCAGTCTTATCTATCTCCTGATCTGCCTTGTCTGTCTCTTGGTCCGCTCTATCCGCCTCTTGATCCGCTTCTCTGTCTGCCGCTTCATCTCCCTCCCACGTCCGCGCCAGCTCCTCATCCTCCAACATGACGCGCTGCATCATGACCTCCTGGCGTTCCAGCACGTCATACTGCTCCAGTTCCTCGCGCGTCATCGCTTCTTTATAAGTATAGCCGAGCGGCAGCGCGTACTGGTTTTCGCAGACCACCGTCTCCGAGTCATTGACATTGGTGCGCAGCACCTCCTCGTAGCCGCAGGGCATGGCGCGCGTATCATCCAGATAATATGCATAATATTTCACAGCCGCCAGCGCCTCCATGAAGGCGCGGTTATTCATGCCCATCAGCTGCGTCGCGCTGTAGCTGGCGGCTCCCATCTTTTCGAGGTACTCGGTGATGCTGCCGTTCAGCGTGCTGTTGAACATGTAAATGCTGTTATAATCATACATGATCGAGGAGGAAATCGTCGAGTAATCGAGGCGCGGCGAAGCCACGCGGTAGAACTCCTCATCCCCCGTCTCCTTTACCGCCGTCAGCGGCGTATTGCCGGAGCGGCGCGCCGATTCCCCGGGGCTCGTGTACTCTCCCGCAACATTCGCTATGCCGAACAGGGTGTAGCCGCTGTGAAACACCATGGCAAAGGTCAGCAGAATCATCAGCCCCTGCTTTCCGTACTTCGTCAGCTTTTTCACGTAATCCTGCGACAGCAGCAGCACCGCAAAAGTCACGCACAGGCACAAAAACGCCAGCTTTGTAAAATTCGTGTCCAGATAATTCCCGAAAAACGCAAAGTATCCGTAAACCCCGGCCACAGCGGCGCAGGCAATGATTTCCCGCCTGCTCATGCGGCGCATGTCCGGCAGGCATTCGGCCACAAGATAAGCCGCCAACAGCGCAATCATATAGCACCAGCGGTTGCTGACCGCGCTGAACCCGCTGAGCACGAAGCCGGAAAGCGGCAGCGCCATCAGAATCAAAGAGATCACAGAAAATATTTTCAGCTCCCTGCGCCCTTTGCGCGCGAACAGAAACACCACGGCGAAAAACGCGACCGGCAGAAAGCCCAGCTTCAGCCAGTCGCCCGGCGAATTTGCGGTGGTCGGAAAGCTCATGAAGCAGCGCAGCAGCCACTCCGGCGAATAGAAAAACAGCGACGGAGTCTTGATGATGGCGCTGCCGCTGCGCCCGGAACCGACGTAGAGCCCGAAATTGGACACCAGAATCACGCAGGCCATGGCCGCGCCCAGCAGATAGGTGCCGCAGATCACCAGGCCGCGGCCGATGAAATCGCGCAGGCTCTTTTTGCCGCTGCCGCAGAAATAGCGCACCAGGAAATACACGCCCATCCCGAAGGTGCTCATATACAGGAAATAATAATTGCTGAACAGCGCCAGGGCCGTCAAAATCGTGCACAGATACCATCTCCGGCGCCGCAGAATCTCCTCGATGGCGATGATCTGCAGCGGCAGCAGAATCATCGGTATCATAAACATTGTGTGACGTGCTCCGCCGAACAGGGAAAACCCGCAGAACACATAGACCGCGCTGGCAATAAAAGTGGAAAAATAGTCCTTCTTAAAATAGAAGCAGAGCACCGACAGGGTGACGCCCGCCAGGTAAAAGCGCAGCACCACCAGAAGATTGTAGGTAAATTCCGTCTTTTCCGCGCCAAACAGCGCAAACAGGAAATACAGCGGCTCCATGCTGTACACGACCTCGCCGCCCAGCCCCATGCGGAAGTCGTACATCGGCAGCGTAAAATCGCCTTTCAGGAAATTGGACACCAGGTCGCGGATATAATTGGCAAAGAAAACCGCCCGCGGGTAATACTGGGAAACCGTGTCCGCCCGCCACAGAAAGGTCTTGCCGTCGCGTATAAAAACGGCGAACACCAGCGCGAACATCAGCGCGAACGCCGCCGTATAAATCACAAAATAAGCCGCCGTTTTGTGGCGCACACGCTCCTGCAGGCACACGGCCGCAGCCGTATAAACCCGCTCCAGAAGCATCAGGACAAACGAAACCGCGAACAAAAACACCGGCACTGCGGCCGCCGTCAGCAGAATACGGGGCACGCTCATCCCGGCGCACACGCCGGCCCCCTCCAGCACAAAAACCGCCATCGTGCAGATGCCGAAAAACAGCTCCGTCATGGAGCAGAAACTGCGCAGGAACCGCGAACGCAGCGTCAGCTCCGAGCAGCCCTCCGCCGCCGCGTACACCGCGTAAACCGGCAGGCAGGAAATCGTCACCCGGCACAGCGCCTGCAGGGGCGTGCGGTACAGAAGCGCAGAGACAGCCGTCACCGCCGCCATCGTCAGGGCGAGCTTCGGCTGAAACCCCGGCTTGTGCTGTTCAAACCAGACGCCCAGCAGGAAAAACGCAAAGTACGGCACGCCCGGCACCGCCGGCTGGCTTTCGCTCCCGAACAGGGACGCCAGAACCGGATAGGCCTCTCCCCGCAGGCGCAGAAACGCGCACAGGAGAAACAGCGCGCCCACTGTCAGCATGAGCTTTCTGCGCGCGATCAGGCGGTTCAGCGCCGCGTCAAACACCCACACGAGCAGCAGCATCAGAGTCAGCGTCAGAAACACAGCCGACACCGCGGGCAGGCGAAGTCCGGCCAGCACATCCGAGAAAACGGAGATCACCTGATATTTTCCGCCCGGCCACGACATGGTAAACAGACCCGGCCGCAGCTCGCAGACCATGGTCAGGACAAGGAAATACAGATAATAGCGAAGCGCCATGCCGCGCAGCCATTTTTTGCGGTAGCTCTCGGAATTCATCCGCCGCAACCTGCCATAGCAGTACCCCAGACGGAACACAAAGCCCGGCACAAACACGAGATAAAGCGCCATGTTGACCGTGTTCGCCAGACTCCGGTGATCCGCTCCGGCCGCCAGTACCTGCATGGCGGCAAAAAAGAAAAAGCAGCCATACAGCAGGAAATTCATTTCTTCATCACACCGGTTCTGGCGGACCACGGTCTCTCGTTCCATATCTGTGAGTGTCCTTTCTATATTAAGGAATCATTTCTTCTATCTATAATGAGTTAATGTCAAACGATGCCACACGGGTTGTTCCGTGCTTCGCACTTCCACAATCCTGCCCGACATTCGGAATTCATGGGCCCCTGCCCCATTTCTTCCTCATGTCCGGGCGGGGGGATGCGCACGAATTTGCACCGGAAATATGCTGCTTACGCAGCGCAAATTCGGCGCGGGAAACGAGCAAAACGAAAATCGTTTTGTCGTTTCCTATATATTACATCCGCAGCATCCGCGTCGCAATCTGGAAATAGATCACCAGCGACACCGCGTCCACGATCGTCGTGATAAACGGGCTCGCCATCACCGCCGGGTCGAAGCCGACGCGCTTGGCCAGCATCGGCAGCACGCAGCCCACGATCTTGGCGACCACAATCGTCACCACCATCGTCAGGCACACGATCAGCGCCACCTGCACCCCGACGCGGTCGAGCAGCAGCAGTTTCCCGAAATTGACCAGCGAAAGCGTGACGCCGCACAGAACGGCCACGCGCACCTCTTTCCAGACCACGCGCAGAATATCCCGGAATTCGATCTCCCCCAGGGAAATGCTGCGGATGACCGTCGCCGAAGCCTGGCCGCCGGCATTTCCGCCGGTGTCCATAAACATCGGTATATACATGGTCAGCACCGCGTAGGTCGCGAGCGCGTCCTGATAGCCCTGAATGATCTTGCCGGTAAAGGTCGCCGAAATCATCAGAAACAGCAGCCAGGGAATGCGCTTGATGAACGTCTCCAGCACCGAGGTCTTCATGTACGGCTTGTCGCTCGGCGTGATTGCCGCCATGCGCTCGATATCCTCGGTCGCCTCCTGCTCGATGATATCCATGACGTCGTCGACCGTGATAATGCCGACGAGCCGGTTTTCGCTGTCCACGACCGGCATCGCGTCGAAGTCGTACTTCTGGAACTGACGGGCCACTTCCTCCTGGTCCATCAGGGTGTTGATGGTGATGACGTTTTCCTCCATCAAATCACCGATCTTCGCGTTCGGCTGGCTCAGCAGCAGCATCCTCAGCGAAATCGTGCCGCGGATCTCGCGGTTCTGGTCGATGACGTAGCAGGTGTTGATCGTCTCCTTGTCGATCCCCGTGCGGCGAATCCGCTCGATCGCCTGCTCGACCGTGTAATGCTCTTTCAAATCCACGAACTCGACCGTCATCACGCTGCCCGCGGAATCCTCCGGATACTGCAGCAGATGATTGATGTCCCGCCGCGTCTCCGGCGTCGTCTGCGCCAGCAGCCGCTTGACCACGTTGGCCGGCATCTCCTCGATCAAATCCAGCGCATCGTCGGCGAACAGGTTGTCGATGATGTTGGCCGCCTCGCGCTCAGTCAGGGAAGTGATGATCCTGCGCTCCACCTCCACCGGCAGGTAGGAAAACACGTCGGCGGCGATAGCCTTCGGAAGGATGCGGAATACCTTGATCATATCGACCTCGGATTCGTCCAGCTCCTCCAGCATATCCGCGATATCGGCCTCGTTCATGTCCATGACTTCACTGCGGATTTTTGCGTACTGTTTCTGTTCGATGCAGTCCTTCAAAGTCTCCAAATCTAACATAGCAAACCTCCTTGTATGCAGTTTTTATGACGGGTCGAGGCCCAGGAACATCCGATGAACTTAATGTCATGCTCTGTTTCATAAAAACCACCACCTTTCGTCTGCCATGTTTTTTTGAATAGTTACATAAACCGCTTCCACGCCGCAGCAGCAATCCGCGCCGCGGCCAGCCCGCAGAGCGCGCCAATCACCGCCCCGGCGATCACATCCGTCGGATAATGAATGCCGACGTACAGCCTGCTGAACGCGATCAGCGCCGCCAATACGTACAGCAGCCATTTCCAGCGGCACCGCGGCAGGGACAGGAAAATCGCCGTCGCCGCGGCAAAGGACGTGCCCGCATGTCCAGAGGGGAACGAAAAATCACCCGCCCGGCGCGTCAGCAGAACCAGTCCCTCGACCACCTCGTAGGGACGGATGCGCCCCACCAGATTCTTTAAAAACAGGTTGTTGACAACCAAGGAAAAAAGCAGGGCCAGAAGACCGGCCGCGCCCGCCCGGCGTGTCCTGCGGAAGCACAGCAGGATCAGGGACAGCAAAATCCAGATCCGCCCGAGGCTGCCCAGCCCGGTGATCAGAAGCATCGGCGGCGTCAGCCACGGCGCACGCAAATGCGCCTGTATCCACAGCAAAGTCGCCCCGTCCAGGGCCAGCAGTTTTTCCATTCCGCTTCCTCCGTGTCATCGTCTCCATTTTAACGCATCCGGCACGCTTCCGCAAGCAAAAGAGTGTCAGAAAAAGCTGCTGCAAAACCGACTCACCGTTCTCTCCGGTGCAGCCAGCCCCGCAACAGCTCCTGAATTTCTGTTTTTCCATCAATCAAACAGATGCCCTATTCCACTTCCGCGTCCAGATCAGACAAAAAGCTGTCGATCGCCGTCGTGTTCACCTCGTAGGTCGGCTTCTCCGTCACCGCGCCGGCCTCCGGCGTATGGACTCCCTGATAGACGGCCACGCCTACCCACGCCACCAGCACGATCGCCACCAGCGACAGGCCGGCCTTCATCGCCATCCATTCCCTCTTCGCCTTTTTGATCAGCTGTGCACGATTTTTCTTTTCCTCTTTATAGCGGTCAACCTTTGCCTGACTCATGTGAATCTCTCCTTTTATCCCTTACTCGCCGCCGCGCGGGCGGCTTTCCACTAAGAGATAGTATACACAATTTCAGCGGAATTTCAAGGCTTTTTTCAGATTACGACAATAATTCCCCCGTCGTTTGCGTACATCGTGGAAATGCCCGCGGTATCGACCAGAATCACATCTTTCACCCGAATCCTGGCGAGGATCGCGTCGCGCACCATTTTCCCGCGGTCGGGGCAGTTGCAGTGGGAAATCGCCAGCACCTTCTGCTCCGGCTTTTCGGCCTGGCTGACGATGTAATCCACCATTTTCACCAGCGCCTTATTGATGCCGCGCGCCTGGTCAAGCTGAGCGATCGAGCCCTCCGGCGTCGATCCCATCACCGGCCGGATTTTGAGCGCCGACGCCAGGAACGCCTTGATGTTGCTGAGGCGGCCGTTCTTGCGCAGCGTCTCCAGATTTTCCAGCACAAAATACGTGTTCTGCCCGTCGATGTAGGACTCCACGGTCTCCACCAGCTCCTCAAAGCCCATCCCGGCCGCCTCGCACTCCTGTATTCTGCGCGTGATCAGCGTCTCGCCGATCGAGGCCGAGCGGGAATTGAACACGTGAATCTTCATCTGCGGCCGCTCCTCCAAAAGCAGCTCTCTGGCCAGCATGGCGCTGTTGTACGAGCCGCTCAGCTCCGCCGAGAGCGTCACCGCATAGGCGCGCGCGTCCGCTTTCGCAAACGCTTCCTTATAATAATCGGGAGCCGGACAAGCCGATTTCGGGCTGTTCGGGCTGGCCGCCACCGCCTGCAGAAAATCCGCCTGATCAAACGTATCGTCGTCCACAAACCCGCGGTCATCCACCTGCATCGTCAGCGGCGCCGGCAGAATCCTGGCGTCCCGTTTCATCGCATCCGTCCGTTCCCCGCAGCTGTCCATCACAATTACGTACTCCATAAAAACCTCCATCCATCCTGCGGAGCCATCCGCAAGATGTTTTAAAAATCAAATGATCTGGTTTTAAATACTACATTATCATAACACAAGTATTTGTAAATGAAAAGAGAAAAATACATTTTTATTGCCAGAGTGTGCGGTAATACGATATAATAATGTCAAACTACGGCGTCAGGCGCGGAAAAGCCGCACGGCGCCGGCATCCGCTCACACAGGCAGAGGAGGGCACCCGCTTGCGCGCATATCAGATTCAGGACATCCGCGATTTCATGAAAAAGCTGCTGGTCGGCGACGTGTTCGACGCCTTCCTGCTCTCTGAAGCCTCGATCACCACCTACGCCACCTTCCGCATCGACGGGCAGTTTCACCCCGAATATCTGAGCGCGCAGGAGGCGGAGCTTTTGACGGCGGAGCGCTGCGGCTACACGCTCTGGCGGCGCGTGCGCCCTTTCTTTTTCGACCTCACAAAGGGGAAAAACACGCCCCTGCGTTTTCACATCGTCCTCCGCCTCTCCCCCGCCAACACGGAAAAGCTGCTGGCGCAAAGCGGCGTCGCCGTGCGCGCCGACGAGGTGGGCGGCCTGTTTCTGAACATCCGCTACGACGACCGCCGGCTCACCTGCACCAGCGGCGTTTCGCTGCGCACGTTTCTGCCGGACAAATCCCTGGAGTTCGCGTGGGATTCCATGCTTGAAAAATTCTTTCGCCAGAAAGAAATCCCGTTCTGTTAGCACTCGTTTTAAATGAGTGCTAATTTTTTCTTGACTTTTCCGAAGCTCCGTATTAAGATAAGTACTATCACAAAATCTATCAAAGGAGTGGTTGCTGTTATGAGCAAAAAAACCGGAAATCTTTCCATCAACAGTGAGAATATTTTTCCTATTATAAAAAAGTGGCTGTATTCCGACCATGACATCTTCATGCGCGAGATGATCTCCAACGGCTGCGACGCCATCACCAAGCTCGAGAAGCTCGAGATGATGGGCGAGTATACTTTCCCCGAGGATTACAAAAAGCGCATCGAGGTCGTCGTCAATCCGGACGAGAAGACGCTGAAGTTCATCGATTCCGGTCTGGGCATGACCGCGGACGAGGTTGAAGAGTACATCACGCAGATCGCTTTCTCCGGCGCGACCGATTTCCTTGAGAAATATAAGGACAAGACCACCGACGACGAGATCATCGGCCACTTCGGCCTCGGCTTCTACTCTGCGTTCATGGTGGCGGACGAGGTTCACATCGACACGCTCTCCTACCGCGAGGGCGCCGTGCCGGTGCACTGGGAGTGCGACGGCGGCACGGAGTACACGATCGACGAGGGCAGCCGCACGAAGGTCGGCACGGAGATCACGCTGTTTCTCGGCGAGGACAGCCTCGAGTTCGCAAATGAATACCGCGCGCGCGAGGTGATCGAGAAATACTGCTCCTTCATGCCGGTGGAGATTTTCCTCTCCAAGGCCAATGCCGAGCAGCAATATGAGACTATTGACGAATCCGAGCTGCGCGGGGACGACGTTATCGTCGAGCGTATTCACGAGGACGCCAAGACCGAAGAAAAGGAAAACGAAAACGGCGAAAAGGAAGTCGTCGAGATTTCTCCCGCGCGCGACCGCGTGAAGATCAACAAGCGCCCGGTTTCCCTCAGCGACACCCATCCGCTGTGGGCGAAGCACCCGAACGACTGCACCGAGGAGGAATACCGCGAGTTTTACCGCAAGGTATTTCTCGACTACAAAGAGCCGCTGTTCTGGATTCACCTGAACATGGACTATCCGTTCAACCTCAAGGGCATCCTCTACTTCCCGAAGATCAACACCGAGTACGATTCCATCGAGGGCAAGATCAAGCTCTACAACAACCAGGTGTTCATCGCCGACAACATCAAAGAGGTCATTCCGGAATTCCTGATGCTCTTAAAGGGCGTGATCGACTGCCCGGACCTGCCGCTGAACGTCTCCCGCTCCGCGCTGCAGAACGACGGCTTCGTGAAAAAGATTTCCGATTATATCACCAAGAAGGTGGCGGACAAGCTCACCGGCATGTGCAAGACCGACCGCGAGAACTACGAGAAATACTGGGACGACATCAGCCCGTTCGTCAAATACGGCTGCATCCGCGACAACAAGTTCGGCGAAAAGATCATGGACTACATCCTCTACAAGAACCTGGACGGCAAATACCTGACGCTCAAGGATCTGCTCGAGGAGGCCAGGAATGCAAAAGCTGCCGCGAACGGCGAGGCTAAGGCTGAGGGCGAGGCTGCGGACGGCGAAGGCAAAGCCGAGGGTACGGAAACAGCGGACAGCGAAGCCAAGGCTGATGGTACGGAAACTGCGGACGGCGAAGTTAAAGCTGAGGGCGCAAAGGCTGCGGACGGCGACTCTGCGGACACAGACGCCGGGGATGCGGAGAAGGAAAAAACGACCATCTACTATGTGACCGACGAGGTACAGCAGAGCCAGTATATCAATATGTTCCGCGAGGCCGGCCTTGACGCCGTGATTCTGCGCCACAACATCGACAGCCCGTTCATCACGCACATCGAGCAGCTGAACGAGGCCGTCAAATTCCAGCGCATCGACGCCGACGTCACCGAGTCCGTCCGGGAGGAATCCGACGAGGAGTCGCTGAAAGAGACCACCGACGCGCTGACGGAACTCTTCCGCAAAGCGCTCGGCAAGGAAAAGCTGACCGTCAAGGTGGAAAAGCTGAAAAACGAGAGCGTTTCCTCCATGATCACCCTCTCCGAGGAGAGCCGGAGAATGCAGGAAATGATGAAGATGTACGGCATGCAGGGCATGGATTCCTCAATGTTCGGCGGCGACGAGACCCTGATTCTCAACGCCAACAACAAGCTGGTGCAATATGTTGCATCCCACAGGGATTCCGGGCGGACGCCGATGATCTGCGAGCAGCTTTACGATCTCGCCATGATCGCGCACAAGCCGCTGGCCCCAGAAGAAATGACCCGCTTTATTTCCCGCAGCAACGAAATCCTGCTGCTGCTCGCGGAATAAAGCCAACGACCAGGGAGGAACGCCATGGATCCGGAAAACACGTTTGCCGCGGAACAGTACCTGCCGTTTGCCGGCATTTCCGGCAGCACGCTCAAACTGATTGCCATTGTCACGATGTTCATCGACCATACCGGCGCCACCGTGATCCGGGCAATCCAGCGGCATCCCGCCGTCACGGCGGATCCCGAACTTTATACACTTTGGTTGCATATTTACCAGGCGGCCCGCAGCATCGGCCGCCTGGCTTTTCCGATTTTCTGCTTTCTGCTGGTCGAAGGCTTCCTGCACACGCGCAACGTCAGGAAATACGCGGGACGGCTGTTTCTGTTCGCCCTGATCTCCGAGGTTCCGTTCGACATCGCGCTCAAGGGCAGCTGGTATTTCCCGGCCAAACAGAACGTCTATTTCACGCTGCTGATCGGCCTGCTGGTGATCGCGGCCATCTCCCGCATCACCGAGAACTGGACGCGCAACCAGCTTCTCTCCGTGCTGCCGATCGCGGCCGGCATGTATCTCGCGCTGCTGATCGACACCGACTACAATTATAAGGGTGTGTTTCTGATCGCCGTGCTCTACCTGATGCGCTACTCCCGGCTTTACCAGTGCCTGGCCGGAGCCGCCTCGGTCGCCTGGGAGCTCCCGGCGCCGCTCGCGTTTATCCCGGTCTACCTGTACAACGGCCGGCGGGGACTGCGGCTGAAATACTTTTTCTACTGGTTTTATCCGGCGCATCTGATGTTTTTATATGTGATGGCACATTATGTGATACCGGCGCTGTGAACGCAATGGCGTTACATAAATATCAGCGCGGTGAACATATATTGTCGCAATTCAGGAGGATTTTCATGAATAAGAAAGAGGTGGCCGAAATCAAACGGCTGTTTCATCCCGACCGCTGCCCCGTCACCCGCATCTGCGGCTGTTATGTGGACGGTGAAAAGAATAAAAAAACAAAAATGAAAGAAGCATTTCTCTCGCTTCCCGAAGAGGAAATGTTCAAATATTTTGAGATTTTCAAAAAAACGCTCTCCGGCTCCATCGGCCGCAATCTGCTTGACATGGAATTTCCGCTCGTGCAGGAATCCGGCGGCGGCGCGCAGGAATATCTGATGAAGCTGCGGAACAGCCGCCTGCAGGACGACGCGCTGCTGGACGAGTTTTACGACAGGGTCATCGAGACCTTTCTCTATCCCGAGAATTATTATATCGTGCTGATTCACGGCGCGTACGGCATTCCCCGAAAGGGCACGGACAATCTGGAACTGTTTGACGCCTCCGAGGACGTTTACGAATTCCTGCTGTGCTCCATCTGTCCGGTAAAGCTGACCAAACCCGGCCTCTGCTACAACGAGACGACCAATTCCATCGAACAGCGCATCCGCGACTGGTTTGTGGAAGCGCCCGTGACCGGCTTCCTGTTTCCGGCCTTTACCGACCGCAACACCGACATCCACAGCATCCTCTACTATTCCAAAGACCCCGAGGAGCTGAACGCTGACTTCGCGCACCTGCTGCTCGGCTGCGAGCTGCCGCTCACCGCCGCCACGCAAAAAGAGACATTTAACACACTGGTGGCCGAAACCCTCAGCGACGGCTGTACCTTCGAGGCGGTCAAGACCATCCACGAGACGCTGAACAGCCTGATCGAGGAGCGAAAGGACGACCCGGAGCCGTGCGCGCTCGATAAGAACGACGTGCGCCGCCTGCTGTCCGAGAATGGCGCTTCCGAGGAAAAGCTGGAGCACTTCGACGAGGAATTTGAGCAGGCAGGCGGCGGCGAACAGACCGCGCTCTACGTCGCCAACGTGGCGAACACGCGCCGCTTTGAAATCCGCACGCCCAGCATCGTCATCCAGGTCAAGCCCGAATGCGCCGATCTGGTCGAGACGCGCGAAATCGACGGCCGGACCTGCTTTGTCATCCCCGCGGACGATTCCGTGGAGGTCAACGGGATTCCGGTGAAAAACGGCAGACCGCGCACAGAATAACCTGCGAATTATCTGGATGTAAAATGCGAATCGTCCGGACATCATCCGCAAATAATCTGAATGTAAAACGCGAATCACCTGAATGTAAAATGCGAATCGTCCGGACATCATCCGCAAATAATCTGAATGTAATCTGCGAATCATCCGGCCGGGAGCCGTTGAGACAAATTATGCGATGTGTCGTTCAGAGCACACCGCACAGTTTTAGAATCCAGTAGCCCGCTCCCAGCAGCCAGCTTGAAACGACACCAAACAGAATGACAGGACCGGCAATCGTGAATATTTTACATCCGATTCCGAAAACCTGTCCTTCTTTTTTGTACTCAATCGCAGGCGAGGCCACCGAGTTGGCAAAGCCCGTGATCGGCACCAGCGTCCCTGCCCCGCCGAACCTTGCCAGCTTCTGGTACAGATTCAGACCGGTCAGCAGCACGCTCAGGCATACCAGCAGCAGCGAGCACCAGGCGCCCGCGGTCTCGTCCGACATGCCGGCGTGCCGGCACCAGTTGAGAATCACCTGTCCGATCACGCAGATCGCGCCTCCGGTCACAAACGCCTTGCACATATTCAAAAAGAGATTATGGGTCGGCGTCACGTGCTTTACATATTTCTGGTACTCTTCCTGTTGTTTCTGTTTTGCAAGATCTGTCATGATCATCTCTCCCTCCGCGCAGGCCGGATTGCATCAGTCCCTGCGCAAGTCGAATTTTTATTCTCTGCACTGGCCGGGTTGCGCCGGTCTCTATGCAAGTCAATTTTTGTTCTCTACGCAAGCCAAATTTTTATTTCCCTTACCGGCCGAATTTCGCTGTCTTTCGCACAAAGCAAATTCCGCTGTACACAGTATGTCCCATTTTGCGTAAAACATACCGCAAACTAGACGCAAAAAAGGACACCTGCCGATAACAGATGTCCCCCGGGACTGCCGACAGACAGTCAGCCTGATCGATTCGTCATATAAATATATGCATCCTCCAGTGTCGCCGGAGCCGGCGCACATTCCAATTCAGGCCGTGTTTCAGAAATCATCCTTAACAATAATCCGCCTTCCATATATTGTTTTGATGTAATACAATACCTGTCTTCAATCTCTCTCGCCTTTTCTTCATCATTTACTTTGCATGTCCAGATTTTCCCCTGCGCTTCTTCCACCAGTTCCTTCCTGCTTCCGGCATATAAGAACCGGCCTTTTTTCATAACTGCAAGCTGATTGCAAACCGCTGCCAGATCCTCTGTTACATGAGTGGAGAAAAGAACCGTTCTGTTTTTGGAAAAATCTGCCAGCAGATTTCGGATGCGGATTCGCTCTTCCGGGTCAAGTCCGGCAGTCGGTTCATCCACAATCAGGAATTTCGGCTCATTTAAAAGAGCCTGCACTAAACCGACTCTCCGCTTCATGCCGCCGGAAAGCTGTCTCATTTTCTTCTTCCGATGGTCCGTCAGGCTGGTTTTCTCCAGATAATATTGGATACGCTCCCGAAGCTTCTCCCTGGGCACGCCGGACAGATTCCCCATGTATTCCAGGCATTCCTGAACCGTCAGGCCGGGATACAAGTCAATCTCCTGTGGAAGATAGCCGATCTGGCGCTGAATTTTCGGATAATTCTCTTCACAATAAAGGATACCGTCCATACTTACCGTACCGCTGTCAGGTGCAAGAACCGTGGTAAGAACTCTCATTAAGGTGGTTTTTCCGGCCCCGTTTTCTCCCAGAAGGCCAAACACCCCATTGGGTATTTCCAGATCGGCATGGTTGATCGCAGTCACTTTATTTTTAAATGTTACCGTCAAATCATTGATTTTAATACTCATATCGTTCAGCCTCTCTTCTTCATTACTTTCGGCATCAGAAACGCCAGAAACACACAGATCAGCATACACAGCGCTTTGCCGTACAGCCAGCGAAAATCCTGGTTTTCTGCTGTGTTTCGGAACGTATAAGAAAACAGGTTCCAATTCCCCAAATAAGTTTCTCCAAACGAAGAATCTGTTTCAAGCCACAAGACAACACAACACCCAATACCGGCCCACATATTCCGAAACAGGCAGGACATGAAATTGGATAACATTCCCCAGAACCACAATGTCACCGCCATTGCGGCTAAAAATACAAGAAACATCCGGAGTTCGGATTCTGTACTTTGGCCAGCTTGATAAAGAGACTGTGGT
>CANRIG010000050.1 GCA_947630595.1 uncultured Lachnospiraceae bacterium
CTTGTGTTGTTTGCTTCAACATGAATTATACGGGTAAATCCACGTTGCTGCAAATGTGAGGTCACTTCATATTATCTGAAACAATCTCCGCCGTCCAGAAGGCGCATATACATGTGTCAAATTATAACAACTACTCAACGAAAAAGCAAGGTGAAACCTGCACAGAAAAGCCTTCCGGACAAGCCCGTGAAAAGGCCGTCGGACAGGCTGTCTGCAAAATTATTCTAAAGTTCCTTTAATTTTTTCCGCAAAACCAGCATTTCGTCCGCGCGTTCCCCGCAGTCCGCAAAACCAAGCCGCCCGGCCAGCCGCAGCGAGGCCCGGTTCTGCGGGTGAATCCGCACCCACACCTCATCCCAGTCCGTCCGCGCAAACGCATACCGCAAGGCTGCGCGGCACATTTCCAGTCCATAGCCCCGTCCCTGAAATTTCCGGTCCAGCATGTACTGCAATTCCAGCCGCGGCAGGGCGCGCCGTTGTTCCCGCCGGGGTAAAGAGCTCTGCTGATCATCCAGGACGGCATAATTTTCCTGCCCGGAGGTCATTGACTGCCCGGAGGTCACTGACTGCACAGAAGCCGTTATCTGTGCATCAGCCAATGCCTGCGCAAAAAATGTGGTCTGTCCGACGGCCGGCTTCTCAGAAGTCTGTGATTTCTTTGCAGCCATATCAGCCGGATTCCACTCACTGAAGCCGCAGCACCCGGCCAGTTCTCCGGCCGCCGTCTTTACGCTCCAGAGCCCATAACCGTAAAACCGATATGCGTATTTTATATAGGAAGAAAGGGAATCCCGCTCAAAAAAGCGGCCAGCATGCCGCGGAAACGCATACTCCATCTCCGGCTGGCGGCTGATGCGGTACAGTGCGTCAAAATCCTCCGGTGCAATCTCCCGCAGAATCAGGCGTTCTGTCCTCGCCGCAGTCACCGGCCGGCCCTGCGCATGCAACAGGTATTCTTCCAGACACTGCGCGTCCAGTTCCTCCGGTGCGCCCGTCGTCAACACCGCTCCGTCAAAAAAGGAAGCGCCTCTTGTGCAGCCGATCACCGTCCAGCCTCGTGCCGCCATCGCCGCGGAATATGTCGGATCGTCCGTGAGTATGAGGGTATCCGCAGCTGTGCCGGGAATTTGGGAAGTATGTGCTGCGGCACCTGAAAGTCTGAAATCAAATGCAGCCATGTTCTGAATTTTTTCTTCGTGGAAATATATAGTTCCTGCACCCGTAGTCCCCGTATCTGCAAGATCATTTTTTTGAATTCGAGCACGGTTAATCTCTTCCTCTGAAAAACCGTCCTTCCTAATCTGCACGCAGCGAATCCCCTCTCCGCACAGCGCACGCTCCAGCTCCGCGGCCTGCACATTCCATTGAGGCCCCAGCGCAAATACAACATATTGCAATTCCCAATTAAAACTGCCGCGCATTGATACCGATTCCTTTCCACTTGTCCACGTACGCTAATTTTAGCTGATTTTCATTCATAACTCAAGAAGCCTCTTTTATCTGTTGTATAAGTCATTCGCAAACTTGCTTTTATCCCTCTGTGAAAGCCATTCGTAAAATTGCTTTTGTCCGTTTGTGAAGGCCATTCGCAAAATCGGCTTGCCATCCTGCCGGGAAACGATTATAATTCTCCATAAAAGCAGGACTGCAAAACGCAAAGCAGTCCAAACGCTTTCATTCACATGAAAGTCAAAAAACAATATAAAGAGAGGGAAACCATATGGCACAGAATCCTATCGTTACAATCACTATGGAAAACGGCGATGTGATCAAAGCAGAGCTTTATCCCGAAATTGCGCCCAATTCTGTCAACAACTTTATCAGTCTCATAAAGAAAGGCTTCTACGACGGGCTGATCTTCCACCGCGTCATCAGCGGCTTTATGATTCAGGGCGGGTGTCCGCAAGGCATCGGCACCGGCGGCCCCGGCTACACGATTCCGGGCGAGTTCGCGCAGAACGGTTTCAAAAATGATCTCCGGCACACACCCGGCGTACTCTCGATGGCGCGCGCTATGCATCCGGATTCTGCCGGCAGCCAGTTCTTTATTATGCATAAGGCTGCTCCGCATCTTGACGGCTCCTATGCCGCATTCGGCAAGGTAATCGAGGGTATGGATGTCGTGGACAAGATCGCCGACACCGCGACCGATTATCAGGACCGCCCGCTGCAGGCGCAGAAAATCGCTTCCATGACGGTTGACACGTTCGGCGTGGACTATCCGGAACCGAAGACACTCTAAAGCGGCATATAAATGCTTTTTCTCAGCACCCCCAGATGGTATGGACCGGATCTGCGCGCAAATTTAAAATAATAAATGGGTAAGCGCTCGCCCGCAGGGCATGCATTACGGAATGCCCTGCGGGTAATCAATTGCCATACACTACAAAACACTGCTTGATTATTCTTCTCCTGTCATTTTAGAAATTTCATTTTCCTCTTGACTTTATCCATTCTGTGTGATAATCTATAAATAATATAGGGATTTCAATTCTGATTTTCCAGCCGGCTCGGCCTGTTTTCACCAAAGAAAAAATTTTTTATAACGGAAAGAATTGGGGGAATTTGATGGGGAAAGCAAACCTGACGGTAAACCGTCTGCTGGAGCGGAAAGATATCTTCGCAGACTTTATAAACGGCACCCTGTTCTGTGGCAAGCAGGTATTAAAGGGGGATGATCTGACCTTATTGTCCGGGCATTCCGGCCTCATTGCGGAGCAGCATCCGAAGAAAAAAGCAGACAGGCCTCCGGTTCAGAACATGCCTGAGCTGATGAAGCTGAAGCAAGTGAAGATGGAGCAAAACAAAGCAGATCAATGTGATGCGGCTCAAGACAGCTTGAATCAAGGCAAAGCAGGACAAACCAATGCAGATCAAAACAACCTGGAACAGGACAAAGCAGGACAAGCCAATACAGATCAAAACAAGACAAAGCAAGGCAAAACGAAGCAGGATAGGAAAGATCAGGGCAGCATCCCCTCCGGAAAACTGGGCGCTCTGGAGCGCTGCGGCGACATCCGGATGGAGGCCGGTTTGGGTACCTACTCGGTGATTCTTGCCCACGAAACACAGCAGCATGTCCATTATGCCATGCCGGTGCGCAGCATGATATACGAAGCCCTGGAGTATGCGCAGCAGGTACACGTGCTGGAAAAGCGGCACCTTGAAAATGGCGACAGCCTGCGCGGCGATGAATTTCTGTCCGGCCTCACCAGAGAGGACCGGCTGAAGCCCGTGATCTCCGTCGTGCTTTACCTCGGCGACGACTGGGACGGCTGCAAAAGCCTGTATGAAATGCTGGAGATCGACGAATCCGATCCCCATGCCAGGCTGCTGAAGCCATACCTTCCGCAGCAGCGCCTCAACCTGATCGAAGCGGGCCGCATGGAACATCCGGAATATTTCCAAACCTGTTTACAACACATATTCGCTATGTTAAACTACAGACAGGATAAAGCCAAACTGTATGAGTACATTCAGAGGAACCGCGCCGCACTGGAGCGGATGGATCACGTAGAAATCATGGCAGCTTTCATCCTGCTTGGCGAACAGAAGCGGGTAGAGGAGCTGTTCCGGTCAAAAGCAGAAAGGGAGGAAATTGATATGTGCAAAGCAATTGACGACCTGATCCATGATGGAGAACTGAGAGGTCTGGAGCGTGGCAAAGCGGAGGGCTTACAGCAGGGCAGACAGGAAGGAATGCAAAAAGGCATCCAAAGAGGAATGCAAAAAGGCATGCGAAAAGGTATGAAGCAGGGAATCCAGCAAGGAGAAAAGCGTCTGGCCGCCCTGCTGAACGCGCTGATTCAGGACGGAAAGCAGCATCTGCTCTCCGGCATTGCGGTAGATGAGAAATTAAGGGCGGAGCTCTACTTGAAATATCAGCTTTAAAATATCAGCGAAAACATCGGGCCGGACGTACATGCGTCCGGCCCGCCTTCATATTACAAAACGTCCTGTATGATACTCCCTGTATGATACTCTATACCGCCCGTCCCGATGAAAGATACTCTCGCCTAAGAAAACTATGCTTTTCCAAAATATATCTGCCAAAGATAGAGCTACAGTCCAAACCGGATCGTCCATCGGTTCTCATACACGTTTCCGCCGTCCAGCCCGATCAGGTCCGACTGCTGTGCAAAATCCTCCACAATCCCGTCGCGCGACGGCAGAGAACTCCACGGCTCGATGCAGACATACGGGGCCTCGGACTTCGGCTTGTGCCAGAAGCCGATATAGGGGTAATCCGGGTAATCCACGGTCACGCTTTTGCGCCCCTTGTCGCTGGCCAGGCGCACCTGGCGCGGCACATGCTTCAGGACAATCGCATCCGCGTCAAACAGGTCGTGGCGCAGCGGAATCCTTCTGCCGTCCTGCAGCGGATACGGCTCATCGCGGCCGGTCAGGAAGCACGTCTCCGTAAATCCGACGCGGTACGGATGCGCGGCGGCGGCAAACTCCAGATAGTAATCTTCAAAGGCGAGGCCCGGCTCCAGCGGCACCTGGAAGCCCGGATGGCCGCCCAGTCCGAAGTACATGCGCTCCTGGCCGCGGTTTTCCACCGTGCTCGCCGTTACCAGCGTATTGCCTTCCAGAGCGTAGGTAATCCGATAAGTAAAGGTAAACGGATACTGCGCCCCGGTCTGCGCATTGCTGTCGAGGCGGAACGTGATGCTGTCCGCGCTCTGCTTCTCCACAGTCAGGGTCAGGTACTTGAGGAAGCCGTGAATCTTCATCTCGTACTCTTTGCCGCCCACTGTGTACCTGCCGGAGGTCAGGCGCGCCACGTACGGGAAAATGTTGGGCGCACGGTCATGCCAGAATGCGGGGTCTCCCTGCCACAGGTATTCCGTGCCGTCCGCAGCCCGGACGGACTGCAGCTCAGCGCCAAAGTCGCTGACGGTCACCGTCAGAAATTCATTTTTTATTGTATATTCCATGCCTGTCTGTCCTTTCTCCGGGGTCAATGCCCGCAGCTTAAAAGCCGTGAAATGCCGGACGCTCTCATCGTCCGGTCAGTCCTTGGCAGGTGGATACTCGTTGCACAGCAGGCGATACGGCGGCTCGTCCTCCTCAACCCTCGGGAAACGTCCGATCGGCTCGTAGAAACGGTTGTCCGTATTGTCGTCGTTGCACATCGACACCTCGCCGATCAGCACGTCGCCGGTGCCCGGCTTGACGTCAAAATCATGGTACTGGTGCGGCCACAGCGTGATGCTCTCACCCGGCTTCAGCTCCACGCCGGTACCCGCCGGCACATAGTAGGAGCGGCCGTCGGAATTTACCAGCACGTCCGTATCCGCCAGTTCGCCGTTTCCGTCGTCGTTGTAGACATGGATGATCAGAGTGCCGCCGCCGCGGTTGATGATGTCCTCGCTCTTGGACCAGTGGAAATGAAGCGGCGAATGCTGCGTCTCTTTGAGCATCAGCAGCTTTTCCGCGTACACCTTTTTGTATTTCGGATTGTGCTGATTGCCGTTGCGCAGCGTCACCAGGGCAAAACCGATCTTTTCCCAGTTCTCAAGACCGTAGTCGGTGATGTCCCAGCCCAGCATATTGTCGCGGATCTCATCGTACTCGTGCCCTTTCATTTTCCATTCCTCCGGCGTCCATTTGCAGAACGGGGGAAGCTCAAACCCATGCTCATTGATCAGATTTTCCATGTACCTGATACATGCATTTACTTCGGATCGTTTCATCTCATCATCCTCCTTAGGCTGTCAGAAAGCCAAGCTGTTTTGTTTCCTTATTTCTCCTGCACTTCCAGGATACCCATCGGGCAGGCCTTCGCGCAGATGCCGCATGCGATGCACTTGGACGACACCGGGGAGGTCTCCGCCTTCACCATGACGCCCATCGGACAGACTTCCACGCACTTGCCGCAGCCGGTGCAGAGCTTCTTGTCAACCATGTACACGCCCTTTGCATTCTGCTTGATCGCGCCCGCTTCGCAGTTTCTCGCGCACTTGCCGCACTGGATGCAGGTCTTTACCACGGCGTCGTGGCCCGTCTTGGTGACGATCTGAATGCATGACTTCGCCGGATCAAACTCCTTGTAGAAAGCCTCGGAACATGCAATAACACAACTCAGACACGCCTTGCAGGCGGTTTTGTCTGTAACCACTAATTTTTTCATATGTATTTTACCTCCTTGGTATGGTGCTCTCATTATATCATTGCAGGCCTGTAAGCGTCAAACAATATTCACCGGGACTGCTGCAAAATACGGCGGGCCCTTGTATTGTTTACGGCAGATTCAGGACTTTCACCCGTCAGAAACATACGCCGCCAGACGCATAACATGAAAAGGCGAACCCTCGCGGATTCGCCTTTCCCTGCGCGATATTTTCGCCGTATCACTTTTCCATTCGGACTTTTATACCAGCTCCAGCACGACTTCCATCGCAGCGTCGCCTCTGCGCTGGCCGAGCTTGATGATTCTGGTGTAACCGCCGTTGCGGCCTGCATACTTCGGAGCAAGCTCGTCGAACAGCTTCGCAACCAAATCAACTTCCTTGGTGTTTTTCTTCTTGCCTGCCGCCTCAGCCGGCACTTCCGTTACCGGATACAGTACCCTGAGCATCTTGCGGCGCGCATGCAGTCTGCTGGGTTTGTCTTTCTTGATCTCTTTCTGGATCTCGTCGTATACGGTCACTTTCTTGCCGTTTACCACTTCCTTGACGCGCTTGCCGTCTTTGTCCTTGCGGGCAACCTTCGCGGTAACCGTCACGGTCTCGTAATTGTCTCTCTCCCTGACTGCCAGCGCAATCAGGCCCTCTGCGATTCTGCGTACCTCTTTCGCCTTCGCCTCTGTGGTGACGATTTTGCCTCTGTAGATCAGGGCGGTCACCTGGTTTCTGAGCAGAGCCTTTCTCTGGTCAGTCGGTCTGCTGAGTTTTCTATAACCTGACATTTTTTATTTTCCTCCATTCCGGAACACACATGCACGCTCTTCGGGCTTACTGCATGCGCGCTTTCTCGTCCATCGTGTTATTTTTATTCGTCGCTGGGACTCAGCGACAGGCCAAGCTCCTTGAGCTTGCCGAGCACTTCCTCGAGGGACTTGCGTCCGAGGTTGCGCACTTTCATCATGTCCTCAGAAGTTCTGTTGCAAAGCTCCTCCACCGTATTGATCCCGGCGCGTTTCAGGCAGTTGAAAGAACGCACGGAAAGCTCCAGCTCGTCGATGTTCATCTCCAGAACCTTTTCTTTCTCGTTGTCCTCTTTCTCAATCATAACTTCCGCCGACTTCGCGTTCTCGGAGAGATCGATAAACAGGCCCAGATGTGCGCTCAGCACCTTCGCCGCCAGGCTGATGGCCTCGTCGGCCGCCAGCGTCGCGTTGGTGTAAACGTCAAGCGTCAGCTTATCGAAATCCGTGATCTGGCCGACACGCGTGTTCTCCACCGTGAGGTTGACGCGCTCCACCGGCGTGTAGATCGCGTCTACCGCGATCACGCCGATCGGCATGTCTTCTGTCTTGCCCTTTTCCGCACTGACGTATCCGCGGCCCCTGGTGATGGTGAGCTCCATGTAGAGCTTGCAGTCCGGACCGCCGTTTAAGGTGGCAATCACCTGCTCCGGGTTCATGATTTCAATGTCCTGATCCACCTGAATATCCGCAGCTGTCACCACGCCCTCGCCCTCATACTCGATGTAGGCGATCTTGGGCTCGTTTGTCTCACTCGTGTTTTTGATCGACAGCGACTTGATGTTCATGATGATCTCGGTGACGTCTTCCTTTACGCCGGGGATCGAACTGAACTCGTGCAGCACGCCCTCGATCTTGACCTGGCTGACTGCCGCGCCAGGCAGGGAGGAGAGCATGATTCTTCTCAGGGAATTGCCGAGCGTCGTGCCGTAGCCGCGCTCCAGCGGTTCCACTACAAATCTGCCGAATCTCTTGTCCTCTGACATTTCTGCTATTTCAATTTTCGGTTTATTGAAATCGAACACTATTTGCCCCTCCTTAACTGGGTATACATTCTTGAGGGTGAACAGGGATTACTTGGAGTACAGCTCGATGATAAGGACTTCGTTGACCGGAACGTCGATCGCTTCTCTCGTCGGAAGCTCTTTCACCGTACCCTTCAAAGCTTCTGCGTCAACGTCCAGCCATTCCGGCGTCAGGCGTCCGCCCGTCACTTCAAGAATATCCTTATATCTCTGGGATCCTTTGCATTTCTCTTTGATCTCAACGGTATCGCCGGCCTTTACCTGATAGGACGGGATGTTGATCTGTTTGCCGTTTACCAGCACATGCTTGTGGTCCACGATCTGTCTCGCCTCTTTGCGGGTTCTCGCAAAGCCCATGCGGAAGATCACATTGTCAAGACGGTTCTCCAGGAGCACCATCAGGTTGGTACCTGCCATGCCCGGCATCTTGACTGCCTTTTTGTAGTAGTTGCGGAACGGCTTCTCCAGTACGCCGTAAATGAATTTCGCTTTCTGTTTTTCACGAAGCTGCAGGCCGTACTCACTCATCTTACGGTTCGAGCGCTTCAGTTCTCTTTTTGATTTTTTATCGATTCCCAAATATACCGGATCAAGACCCAGTGATCTGCATCTTTTCAGAACAGGAACTCTGTTAACTGCCATTTTCTATAGACCTCCCTGATTAAACTCTTCTGCGTTTCGGCGGACGGCATCCATTGTGCGGTACGGCTGTCACGTCGCGGATACTGACAACTTCAAGACCATTTGCGGAAAGGGCGCGGATCGCCGCCTCTCTTCCTGAACCCGGACCTTTTACGAATACGTCCACTGTCTTCAAACCATGTACCAATGCTGCCTTAGTAGCAGTTTCTGCAGCCATCTGCGCTGCATACGGAGTAGATTTCCTTGAACCTTTAAAGCCAAGACCACCGGCGCTTGCCCAGGACAGAGCGTTGCCCTGCGTATCCGTCAGGGTAACGATCGTGTTGTTGAAAGATGCCTGGATATGCGCCTGTCCGCGTTCAACGTTTTTCTTTACACGCTTTTTTGTCACTTTTTTCGTAACTTTTTTAGCCATAATCTAAACTAACCTACTTTCTCGAAATTTTTACTTTTTCTTGTTCGCTACTGTTCTCTTCGGTCCCTTACGCGTTCTCGCGTTGTTCTTCGTGTTCTGGCCACGAACCGGAAGGCTTCTTCTGTGACGAATGCCTCTGTAGCATCCGATCTCCTGAAGCCGCTTGATATTGAGCGCGATTTCTCTCTTGAGGTCGCCCTCCACCATGTAATGTTCGTCAATGATGTCACGAATCCTCGCCACTTCGTCGTCGGTCAGATCCCTGACGCGGGTGTCGGGATTTACGTTCGCTGCGGCCAGGATTTTGTTTGAGCTTGTTCTACCGATACCGTAGATATAAGTCAAACCGATCTCTACACGTTTTTCTCTTGGTAAGTCTACACCAGCAATACGAGCCATGTAATTGTTCCTCCATCTTTCCTTTATTGTCTCTAATTGGGGCAGACATGGCTGCCCAGCCGTCACGCGCAGGTGTGTGCGCGGCCCGAACGGGCCTTCTTGCGGAAATAACGGCCTTTCCACTCCATTAAGCCATGGGCCTCTCTCAGCGCTTCGCGCCGCCCTTGCAAAGCATGCTCATCCTGCGCTCAGCGGTATTCGCGCAGGATCGTGTACTGCCTGAATCCTGGGGTGGTATTAAAAGCAATATCGCAACGAAATAAATCCAGACTATCTATTCATTAAGAGTCAATGACCTGCCGCATACCGGTCGCACGGGTGCCGCAGGTGCTCATTTATTCCATCGTTATATTGTGTGGTCACAAAGCGGGGCCAAAAACCGGACGCTCCGTGACAGACTATCTGATCGGCTGCAGGTTCGTCCGAACCGCGGCCGTTTCCGCCGATTTTGTTTAACCCTGTCTCTGTTTGTGCTTCGGGTTCTCGCAGATAATGCGGATGCTTCCCTTTCTCTTGATCACTTTGCACTTGTCACAGATAGGTTTCACTGATGATCTAACCTTCATGGTTAATCCTCCTTTCACCCTTTAGTTCGGTGCTTTTTCTGCGCCGCGGCAGGCCTTCCAGCCCCCGCAGACGGACACAGAGAGCGTGTCTCCACAAAAAGCTCGAAGTAGATTATATCACCTGTATTCGGGAATTGCAAGCATTTTTTCCAGTTTCTGGCGCGCGCTTTTCCCCGGACTTATTTGTCTCTCCAGATGATTCTTCCTTTTGTCAGGTCATACGGAGACAGCTCAATGGTCACCTTGTCTCCCGGAAGGATACGGATAAAGTTCATGCGCAGCTTCCCGCTGATATGGGCGAGCACCACATGCTTGTTCTCCAGCTCCACACGGAACATCGCATTCGGAAGCTTCTCAAGTACCTTACCTTCTACTTCAATGACATCTGCTTTTGACATATAAACCTCCAATTTAATTTTCCTGCAGTTTTTGATAATTCCCGAGGATCTTTCTCACATGGGCATCGAGGGTAATGACGCGCATCTGTTCCAGCAGCTCCTGCGGCAGATGCGTGATCACCTGCGCATGCCTGCGCTTTTTCTTTTTGGGCTTCGCCAGCAGCCTGCGCTTTCCGTCCGCAAGCCAGAGATAGGTCTCGTCGCTGTCCAGAACCACATAGAGCGTGTCCTTGTCATGCCCTGCTCTCGAGACGGCCAGCATCTCTGATTTCCATTCTTTCATGCGCTCCTCCTCACTCAGCTCAGAGTCAGAATCTCCGGCTCCCCGTCGGTAATCAGGATCGTATTCTCGTAATGTGCGGAAAGGCTTCCGTCCTCCGTCACCACCGTCCAGTCGTCGTCCAGCCATTCCACGTCGGCGCGTCCGGCGTTGATCATCGGCTCGACTGCCAGCGTCATGCCCGGCACCAGCCGGATGCCCCGGCTCTTCTGGCGGAAATTCGGAATCTGCGGGTCTTCATGGAGCGCATGGCCGATGCCGTGGCCCACCAGGTCGCGCACCACGCCGTAGCCGAAGGACTCCGCATAGTCGCCGATGGCGGCGGAAATCTCATGCAGCCGACGGCCGGCCTTCGCGTATTTGATTCCCTCGAAAAAGCTCTGGCGCGTGACGTCGATCAGGCGCTGCGCCTCCGGAGAAATCCGGCCCACCCCGTAGGTCCGGGCCGCATCCGAATGCATTCCCTCATAAATCAGGCCGGCGTCGATGCTCACAATATCGCCCTCGTGGAGAATCTTTTCCTTATAAGGAATCCCGTGCACAACCTCGTCGTTCACCGAGATGCAGAATGAAGCCGGATATCCGTTGTAGTTCAGGAAATTGGGTACGCAGCCGAACCCGCGGATCACTTTTTCTCCCAGCTTGTCAAGCTCGTAGGTGGACACCCCGGGCTGGATTGCAGCGGCAAGCTCCTTGTGTACGATCTCGAGAAGCCGTCCGGCCTCTCTCATCCGTTCGATCTCATGCCTTGACTTTATGGTAACTGCCATGCATTATGCCTCCAGAATCCCAGTAATTGCAGCAAATACGTCGTTCATGTCCTGCGTGCCGTCCACGGTCTTCAGAATCTTCTGCCCGCTGTAGTATTCAATCAGCGGCTGCGTCTGATCGTGGTACACCGTCAGCCTTTTCTGTACGGTCTCCGGCTTGTCGTCGTCGCGGAGCACCAGCGGCTCGCCGCACACCTCGCAGAACTCTCCCTTTTTGGACGGGTTGTGCTCGATATGATAGGTCGCTCCGCAGCCTGTGCAGGCCCGTCTGCCGGACATGCGCGCCACGATGCTGGCATCCGGCACATCCACGTTCACGGCGTAGTCCAGCTTCTCCCCGCGCTTTGTGAGGGCCGCGTCCAGCGCCTCCGCCTGCGGAATCGTCCGCGGAAATCCGTCCAGAATGTATCCCCTGCCGCAGTCGTCCCTGCTCAGCCTGTCGATCACAAGATCCACCGTCAGCTCATCCGGAACCAGCAGTCCCTGGTCCATGTACTCTTTGGCCTTTTTTCCGAGCTCCGTGCCGTTTTTGATATTGGCGCGGAAAATGTCTCCCGTCGAGATATGCGGAATGGAATACTTCGCCGCTATCATTTTTGCCTGTGTGCCTTTGCCGGCGCCAGGTGCTCCAAGCATAACAATCTTCATTTTTTGCACCACCCTTTTATACGATTTTAAGTGCGCTCCCTCCCACGCATGAATACCGGCCAAAACCGGCTCTCCATGCGGAGGAAGCGGAGCACACTTCTTCTCAGTCTGTCAGGAATCCTCTGTAGTTGCGAACCAGCATCTGGGATTCGATCTGTTTTAATGTCTCAAGGATAACTCCTACAACGATGATGATAGAGGTTCCGCCGAAGGAAACCTGCGCGCCGAAGACACCGTTGAAGAAAATCGGGATCAGAACCACAATGATGAGGCCTACCGCACCGATGAAAATGAGGTATCCAAGTACCTTGTTCAGGTAATCTGTCGTCGGCCGTCCCGGACGGATGCCCGGAATGAAACCGCCCTGTTTCTTCATATTGTCAGCCACCTCAATCGGGTTGAAGGTGATCGAGGTGTAAAAATATGCGAAGAAAATGATGAGCGCAATGTACAAAATCAATCCCACGGAATACACCGGTCTGGAGAAGTTGAACCAGTTGTTCTGGCTCAGCATGCCGATCAGCGTGCCTGCGATGCCGCTCGGCTGCGCGCCCGAGAACGAGATCACGATCTGCGGGATCGACATCAGCGAGGATGCAAAGATTACCGGGATAACGCCGGCCGTGTTCACCTTCAGCGGGATGAACGTCGACTGGCCGCCGATCATCTTCCGGCCCTGCATCTTTTTCGCGTACTGAACCGGGATTTTCCGTTCCGCATCGTTGAGCACGATAACCAGCACGACCGTCAGCAGGATGACCGCAAGGATCACCAGCGCTGCCAGCGCGCCGCGGGCAATCGTCTTTCCGCTCACGAACATACCGAACAGGCCCGTGATGCTGGACGGGATGCTGGAAAGGATATTGACCATGAGGACGATGGAAATGCCGTTCCCCACGCCGTTCTCCGTAATCCGTTCACCCAGCCACATCAGGAATGCGCTTCCCGCCGTGAAGGTAACCACCACGGTCAGGCCCTTCAGGAAATTCATGTCCGGAATCATACCGGAATTTCCGAATCCGACTGCCATCGCCGTGCTCTCCAGAAGCGCCAGACCAACGGTCACGTAACGCGTGATCGCCGCGATCTTTTTGCGCCCGTCCTCTCCATCTTTCTGCATCTCCTCGAGCGCCGGGATGGCGATCGTGAGCAGATGTATAATAATGGAAGAAGTGATGTACGGCGTAATGCTCAGCGCAAAAACAGACATTCTCTCAAAGGAACCGCCGGTGAACGCAGAGAAGAAATTAAACGCATCGTTGGACTGCTGTGCAAACCACTGCGAGAAATATTCTCTGTTTACGCCCGGCGCCGGAAGCTGCGAACCGAACCGGATGATTATGATCATGCCGAAGGTAAAGAGCAGCTTCTTGCGGATGTCTTTGATTTTGAATGCATTAATGAGTGTCTCTAACATATTAGATCACCTCAGCTTTTCCACCAATTTCTTCGATTTTCGCTTTCGCGCCTGCGCTGTAAGCGTTGACTTTTACCGTCAGCTTCTTGGTCAGCGTACCGTTGCCAAGTACCTTGACGCCATCTTTTACATCTTTGATGATACCGGTCTCGATCAGCTTGTCGATCGTAACCTCGGTATCGTTATCAAACACTTCCAGAGCGCTGATGTTAATGGCTTCGATATCCAGCGAATTTCTGTTGGTAAAGCCCCGCTTCGGGAGACGTCTGTACAAAGGCATCTGGCCGCCCTCAAATCCTGTTCTCGGTGCGCCGGAACGCGCTTTCTGGCCCTTGTGGCCTTTGCCTGCTGTCTTGCCGTTTCCTGAACCGTGGCCGCGTCCCCGTCTGAAATTATCGCTGTGTACGCTGCCCTCAGCCGGCTTCAAGTTTGATAAATCCATCATGACACCTCCTATCTGAATCCTGTTATGCTTCTTCTACTTTCACCATATAGGATATCTGTGCAATCATGCCTCTGACTGCAGCGTTATCCGGCATCTCCACTGTCTTGTGCATCTTGGTGAGGCCGAGCGCCTTAACCGTTGCGCGGTGCTTCGGAACAGCGCCGATCGGTGATTTTACTAATGTGATTTTTAATTTGTCTGCCATCGTCCAGTCCTCCTATCCCAGAATTTCTTCTACAGATTTGCCGCGGAGTCTTGCGACTTCTTCCGGAGACTTCATCTGCTTCAGCGCTTCCAGTGTCGCCAGAACTACGTTCTGTTTGTTGTTGGAGCCCAGCGATTTGGTACGGATGTTTCTGACGCCTGCCAGCTCAAGCACGCTGCGGGCCGGGCCGCCTGCGATGATACCGGTACCTTCCGGAGCCCTCTTCAGAAGCACGGATGCGCCGCCGAACTTGCCGATGAAGTCATGCGGTACGCTGGCGTCGTCGTTCCTCGCTACGTAGATCAGTTTCTTCATCGCGTCTTCCTTGCCCTTGCGGATTGCCTCCGGGATTTCCGTTGCCTTCCCGAGACCGGCGCCGATGTGTCCGTTGCCGTCGCCGACAACCACCAGAGCCGTGAAGCGCATGTTGCGTCCGCCTTTAACGGTCTTGGATACACGTTTAATCGACACGACCTTGTCGTTCAGTTCAAACTGATTCGGGTCAATAATCTCATGTCTCATGTGTCATTTCCTCCTTTTTAGAATTCCAGGCCGGCTTCTCTGGCTGCGTCAGCCAGTGCCTTTATCTTGCCCTGGTAGATGAAACCGCCTCTGTCGAAGACCACTGTGGTAATGCCCTTATCCAGTGCCTTCTGTGCGATCACTTTGCCAAGGTAAGCCGCCGCATCTACGTTGTTGGTTTTTTCCAGCTCTGCCTTCACCGCTTTTTCAAGTGTGCTTGCAGCTACCAGAGTATTTCCAACGGAGTCGTCAATAATCTGTGCGTACATATGATTATTGCTTCTGAACACAGCAAGACGTGGTCTCTGTGCAGTGCCGCTGAAACGATTGCGAATTCTTTTATGCTTTTTCAAACGAACTTTGGTTCTCGATTCCTTGCTAACCATTCTTCACACTCTCCTTATTTATTTTTTACCTGTCTTACCAACCTTGCGTCGGATTACCTCGTCCGCATACTTGATACCCTTGCCCTTATACGGCTCCGGTTTTCTCTTTTCTCTGATCTCTGCTGCGTACTGACCAACCTTCTCCTTGCTGATGCCGGAGACGATGATCTTGTTGCCGTCTACCTTTGTCTCGATGCCGTCCGGATCGTCCATCTCTACCGGATGGGAATAGCCAAGCGTCAGGGTCAGCTTCTTGCCTGCCTTCGCAGCTCTGTAACCGACGCCGTTTACCTCCAGCGTCTTGGAGTAGCCCTCGCTGACGCCGACCACCATGTTGTGGATCAGAGTTCTGGTAAGACCATGGAGAGATTTCATCTTCTTCAGGTCATTCGGTCTGGATACTGTCACATGACCGTCTTCCATTTTGATTTCCATTTCTTTCGGAAGCACTCTCTCCAGAGTGCCTTTCGGACCTTTCACGGTAACCTTGTTACCTTCCGCAATTTCCACAGTAACGCCTGCCGGAATTGCAACTGGCATTCTACCTATACGTGACATGCCTGTTCCTCCTTACTTAGATTTTCGGAGAAAGCAGAACGCTTTCTCTGTTTTCAGTCAAATTTTATGAAGCGCTTTTACCATACGAAAGCCAGCACTTCGCCGCCAACCTGAAGCTTTCTTGCCTGCTTGTCGGTGATCACGCCCTGGTTGGTGGAGAGAATCGCAACGCCCAGTCCGCCAAGCACTTTCGGAAGATTGTCCTTGCCTGCGTATACGCGAAGGCCCGGTTTGGAGATTCTCTTGAGGCCGGTGATGATCTTCTCATTCTTGTCCGCGCCGTATTTCAGCGTGATGTGGATCGTCTTTGCGGGACCGTCCTCGAGCAGGTCGTATTTTCTGATATATCCCTCGTCCAGAAGGATGTTTGCGATTGCAATTTTCATTTTGGATGCCGGAACATCCACGGTATCATGCTTTGCAGTGTTTGCGTTACGGATTCTCGTAAGCATATCTGCAATCGGATCACTCATTGTCATGATAGTTTCCTCCTAATTCAGACTTATTCATAACGTTTGTTTGATTAAATGGTGATTTCGCACTAGACTCGCACGGCGGCGGTAAGTGCTTGATCAAGGTAGCTTCACGAGTAGGTTCGCTCAACTAAGCTCCCGCTCCGCGCTCGCTAAGGTTCGCGAACGACCTCGCACAGCATCGTCAAGTGCTTAGTCAAGGTAGCTTCACGGGTAGGTTCGCTCAACTAAGCTCCCGCTTCGCGCTCGCTAAGGTTCGCGAACGACCTCGCACTAAACTCAAACTTCGCTCCGCTCGTTTTCGTTAAGTGCTTTCGGTCACCAGCTCGCTTTCTTCACGCCCGGGATCTGGCCCTTGTAAGCCAGCTCGCGGAAGCAGATACGGCAGATGCCGTACTTTCTAAGATACGCATGCGGACGGCCGCAGATTCTGCAGCGGGTATATTCTCTGGTGGAGAATTTCTGTTTGCGCTGCTGTTTGATTTTCATTGCTGTCTTTGCCATGAATTTCCCTCCTATTTCGCAAACGGCATATTGAACAGTCTCAGCAACTCACGGGCTTCCTCGTCCGTTTTGGCGGTTGTAACAAAGATTACATCCATGCCTCTGATCTTGTCGATCTTATCGTACTCGATCTCCGGGAAGATAAGCTGCTCTTTGATGCCGAGCGCATAGTTGCCTCTGCCGTCAAACGCATTCGGGTTTACGCCTCTGAAGTCACGCACGCGCGGCAGCGCAAGATTGATCAGACGATCCACGAAGTCATACATTTTCTCGCCGCGCAGCGTCGTCTTGCATCCGATTGCCATGCCCTCTCTGATTTTGAAGTTCGCAACCGAATTCTTTGCCTTGGTCATGACCGCTTTCTGACCGGTAATGGTTTCCATATCCTTGATGGCGGATTCCAGAACCTTCGCATTGTCTCTGGCCTCGCCGACGCCCATGTTGACAACGACCTTGTCAAGCTTCGGCACTTCCATGATATTTTTGTATCCGAACTTTTTGATCATAGCGTCTACGATCTCGTTTTTATAAATTTCTTTCAATCTACTCAACTTGTGCGACCTCCTCTCTCAATTAGTCAACCACTTCGCCGGTGGCTTTGGCCACGCGAACCTTCTTGTCGCCATCCATCTTGAAGCCGATGCGCGTTGCTTTCCCCTTGTGGAGGTACATCACGTTGGATGCGTCGATATAGGATTCCTTATTTATGATGCCGCCCTGCTGATTCGCAGCCGACGGTTTGGTGTGCTTCGTCACCATGCCGACGCCCTCGACAAGAACCTTGCCGTCCTTCACAGCCAGAACCTTGCCGTCTTTGCCTTTATCCTTACCTGCGATCACGATGACGGTATCGCCTGTCTTGATTTTATTCATTCTTCCGGCCCTCCTTATAATACTTCCGGAGCCAGGGAAGCAATCTTCATGAACTTCTTGTCGCGAAGCTCTCTCGCCACCGGCCCGAAAATACGTGTTCCGCGCGGATTCAGGTCATCCTTGATAATCACTGCCGCGTTTTCGTCGAATCTGATATATGAACCGTCTTTGCGGCGAACGCCCTTTACCGTACGCACGACCACGGCCTTTACAACATCGCCTTTTTTGACAACGCCGCCTGGCGTTGCATCTTTAACGGTAGCAACGATGATATCGCCGATACCTGCATATCTTCTGGTAGAACCGCCCATAACACGGATGCAGAGGAGCTCCTTTGCACCAGTATTATCAGCAACACTCAGTCTGGTTTCCTGCTGTACCATGCCGAAATACCTCCTATATTATTTAGCTTTTTCAACGATCTCGACAAGGCGCCATCTCTTATCCTTGGACAGGGGCCTCGTCTCCATAACTCTCACTGTATCACCGATGCTGCACTCGTTGTTTGCGTCATGCGCTTTGAGCTTGTAAGTCTTTTTTACAATCTTTTTGTAAAGCGGATGTCTCACATGGTCCTCGACTGCCACAACGATGGTCTTATCCATTTTATCGCTGACGACCTTACCTGTACGGGTCTTTCTAAGATTTCTTTCCACGGATCATTCTCCTTTCTCTCAATCTGAAAACGCAGCCTTACGCCTTCGCCTTCTCTGTGATAACGGTTTGAATTCTGGCGATGTTCTTGCGAACCTCTTTGATTCTGCTGGTGTTATCGAGCTGATTGGTTGCGTTCTGGAATCTCAGATTGAAAAGCTCCTTCTTAGCAGCTACTAATTCTTCCTGTAATTCTGCAGCTGATTTGCTTTTTAAATCTTCCACATACCTATTAATTTTCACTGTTATCACCGCCTTCTAAGTCTGCACGAGAAACGATTTTACATTTGCAGGGTAACTTGTGCATGGCAAGACGCAGTGCCTCGCGAGCGATCTCCTCGGGCACTCCTGCAAGCTCAAACATAACGCGACCTGGCTTTACGACTGCTACCCAGTACTCCAGCGTTCCTTTACCGGAACCCATACGCGTTTCAGCCGGCTTTGCTGTCACTGGCTTATCCGGAAAGATTTTGATCCAGACTTTACCGCCACGCTTGATATAACGGGTCATTGCCACACGGGCTGCCTCTATCTGATTGGATTTGATCCAGCAGGGTTCTGTTGCCACAAGGCCGTAATCACCGTAAGTGATGGTGTTTCCCCTGAGCGCTTTCCCTTTCATAGAGCCGCGGAACTGTTTGCGGCGCTTTACTCTCTTCGGCATTAACATTATTTATCGCTCCCTTCTTTTCTAGATGGAAGTACTTCGCCCTTGTAAATCCAGGCCTTAACGCCAACCTTGCCGTACGTGGTGTCAGCCTCGGCGAATCCATAGTCGATGTCTGCTCTCAGTGTCTGAAGCGGGATGGTGCCCTCGCTGTAGAACTCTGTGCGGGCAATGTCCGCTCCGCCAAGACGGCCGGATACCGCGGTCTTGATGCCAAGCGCGCCGGCTTTCATGGTTCTGCTCATGGTGGACTTCATCGCACGGCGGAAGGAAACACGGTTCTCGAGCTGTGCTGCGATATTCTCCGCCACAAGCTGCGCATCCTTATCCGGTCTCTTGATCTCTTTGATATCGACGATCAGTCTCTTGTCAAGCATTTTCTGAAGCTCTGCTCTCAGCTTTTCGATCTCTGCGCCGCCCTTGCCGATCACAACGCCCGGCTTTGCGGTATGGATGATCACCTTTACTCTGTCGGATGCTCTCTCAATCTCAATCTTGGAGACACCCGCGCTGTATAATTTCTTTTTCAGGTATTTTCTGATCTCGTGGTCCTCTACCAGGCAGTCAGCGAAATCAGCTTCTGCATACCATCTGGAATCCCAGTCTTTAATGATACCAACTCTAAGACCGTGTGGATTTACTTTCTGTCCCATGATTGCCCTCCTTATTTCTCGTTCAGCACAATAGTGATGTGGCTCATTCTCTTTTCGATTCTGTAAGCCCGGCCCCGTGCTCTCGGTCTGATCCTCTTCATTGTCGGACCCTTGTTTGCGTAGCACTCCTCTACGTACAGGTTCTCCGCGTTCATTCCATTGTTGTTCTCAGCGTTTGCGATCGCCGATTTTAATAATTTTGCAATCAGCTCAGAAGCGTATCTCGGATTGTAGGTCACGATGCCGAGCGCGGTCTTCACGTCCTTGCCGCGGATGGCATCGAGTACGAAGCACGCTTTCTGAACAGGGACACGTGCATAAGACAGCTTCGCCGACGGTCTTGTGTCCTTCTGAGCATTTCTTTCTCTCTTGATCTGGGATCTATGTCCTTTAGCCATTGGATGTAGCCTCCTTTCAATATTTGCGCCCCTGGGGCGGGCGCCGCCCTGTCGCGTCCGAACCTCAGCGGACGCCGGATTTCTTTTCGTCCTTGCCGTGTCCGCGGTAAGTTCTGGTAACGACAAACTCGCCGAGCTTGTGTCCGACCATATCCTCTGTGACATATACCGGTACATGCTTTCTTCCGTCATGAACTGCGATCGTATGGCCGACCATCTGCGGGAAAATCGTGGAACGACGGGACCAGGTCTTGATCACCTGCTTTTCCCCTGCTGCATTCATGGCATCTACTTTTTTCAGTAAGCTTTCATCTGCGAAAGGTCCTTTTTTCAGCGAACGAGCCATTGATTTACCTCCTTCTTCCTCTCAAACATTAGTTGACAGCTCTGCCGTCACGTCTTCTTACAATCAGCTTGTTGGAGTTTTTGTTTTTCTTTCTCGTCTTCAGGCCAAGCGCCGGTTTGCCCCACGGTGTGCACGGACCCGGACGGCCGATACCGGTCTTGCCCTCGCCGCCGCCGTGCGGATGATCGTTCGGGTTCATGACGGAACCGCGTACGGTCGGGCGGATGCCCATGTGGCGTTTTCTGCCGGCCTTACCGATGTTGATCAGGTTGTGGTCTGCATTGCCGACCACGCCTACCGTCGCGCGGCAGTCCATCGGCACCATTCTCATCTCGCCGGACGGAAGTCTCAGCGTCACATACTTGCCTTCCTTTGCCATCAGCTGCGCTCCGTTGCCGGCCGAGCGAACCATCTGTCCGCCGTGTCCCGGATAGAGCTCGATGTTGTGCACCATGGTACCAACCGGGATTGCAGACAGCGGCAGGCAGTTGCCGACACGCACCTCTGCTTCCGGACCGTTCATGACCTTCATGCCGTCCTTCAGTCCCTGCGGTGCAAGGATGTAGGACTTCTGGCCGTCCGCGTAGCAGATCAGGGCGATGTTTGCCGTTCTGTTCGGATCGTACTCGATGCCGATTACCGTTGCCGGGATGCCGTCTTTGTTTCTCTTGAAATCAACGACTCTATATTTCTTTCTGGAACCGCCTCCGCGGTGCCTCACTGTGATTTTACCCTGGTTGTTGCGTCCAGACTGCTTCTGCAGAGATACCAGAAGGGATTTCTCCGGGGTCTGCTTTGTGATTTCCGCAAAATCCGAACCCGTCATATGTCTTCTGGAGGGTGTATATGGGTTATAGGTTTTAATTCCCATGATAAGGTTCTCCTTTCGATATTAGTTATCATGCGTCGCCGCATATAGTTGCACAACACATCGGGGTGTGTCGCATGCCCGCCCGCATGGGTGCGGGGAGCGATGGGATTAAGGCTCAAACTTCGTTTGCGTCAAGTACGCCATTCTCACTAGGCTTCGCTAAGTGCTCAATGCCAGCGGGTATGTTCGCTCAACTAAGCTCCCGCTCCGCGCTCGCTAAGGTTCGCGAACGGGATCCGACTAAGACTCAAACTTCGTCTTCGACTCGTTTTCGTCAAGTACGCCATTCTCACTAGGCTCATTTCCTCACTTCGTTCGTCATTCGCCAAGTGTTCAGGTGGGCTTTCGCACTAAGCTCAGCTCCGCTTCGCTAAGTGCTCAATGCCTTATAATCCCTCAAAAATCTCAATATCTTTACTGTCCTCGGTGAGCGTAACCACCGCTTTTTTCCTCTTTGCGGTCTTGCCGTATACGAGGCCGCGTCTGCGGGTCTTGCCCTCAAGGTTCATGGTGTTGACGGCCTTTACCTTGGTGCCCTCAAACATTTTCTCGACCGCTTCCCTGATCTGGTTCTTGGTCGCGTCGGTATGCACAAGGAACGTGTATTTTTTGTCAGCCATAGCATTCATACTTTTCTCTGTCACCAGCGGCTTCAGAATCACGTCGTAGTATTTCAGATCTGCCATTATGCGTACACCTCCTCAATGGTCTCCACAGCGGCTCTGGTAACGACCACCGTGTTGTACTTCAGAATATCAAATACGCTGAGGGTATTGGTCAGGGCCGTCTTGACGTCCGCCAGATTTCTCGCCGAAAGCACTACGTTCTCGTCGTTCTCGTTGAGGACAACCAGCGCTTTCTTGACGTTCAGCGCATCCAGAACTGCTTTCATGTTCTTGGTCTTGATCGCATCGAACTTGAGCTCGTCAAGCACGATCAGCTTGTTCTCCTGCACTCTGCTGGTCAGCGCGGACTTCAGAGCCAGTCTCTTTTCCTTTTTATTGATCTTGAATGAATAATCTCTCGGTGTCGGAGCGAATACGATACCGCCGCCCGTCCACTGCGGAGCTCTCGTTGAACCCTGTCTCGCGTGACCGGTTTCTTTCTGTCTCCACGGTTTCTTTCCGCCGCCGGAAACTTCAGCGCGCGTCTTTGCTTTCTGTGTTCCCTGACGCTTGTTTGCCAGCTGGTTCACAACTGCCAGATGCACCAGATGCTCGTTGACTTCCACGCCAAACACAGCATCGTTCAGCTCGATTGTGCCAACTTCTTTGCCTTCCATATTGTAAACAGATACATTAGCCATCTGTGTCTTCCTCCTTTCCTGCGTTCAGGCCTATTTACCGGACTTCACAGTCTCTTTGATGGTTACAAGTGCTTTCTTCGGTCCCGGAACTGCGCCCTTTACCAGAATAAGATTGTTTTCCGCGTCTACACGGATGACTTCAAGATTCTGCACCGTGATCTGCTTTGCGCCCATGTGTCCCGGCATCTTCTTGCCCTTGAACACTCTGCTCGGATCAGATGCCGCGCCGTTGGAACCTGCGTGACGATGATATTTGGAACCATGCGTCATCGGTCCTCTGTGCTGTCCGTGTCTCTTGATCGCGCCCTGGAACCCTTTACCTTTGGAAATTGCGGTCGCGTCAACCTTGTCGCCCGCCGCGAAGATGTCCGCCTTGATCTCCTGCGCCACTTCGTAACTCTCGGCATCCTCGAACTTAAACTCTCTCACGTATCTCTTGTAGGAGACACCCGCCTTGTCGAATGCGCCCTTCTGGGGCTTCGCTACCAGCTTTTCCCTCTTGTCGACAAAACCAACCTGTACTGCGCTGTAACCGTCGTTCTCAACCGTCTTGACCTGCGTCACCACGCACGGGCCGGCCTGAAGAACCGTTACCGGAATAAGTACTCCGTCGTCGTTGAAGATTTGAGTCATTCCGACTTTTGTTGCTAAAATCGCTTTCTTCATTCCTTTACCTCCTGTTTTTCTACAGCGGATCGCCATGCGGCGATCATCCTAGTGAACAGAGAATGATATAAGTGGAACATACCGTTGCTTCTATATCAACCTGATAGGATTTGCTTCGTTAATGATGGTCTTGCTTATTTCTGTTTCATTTTGATGTCGATGTAGACACCTGCAGGCATTTCCAGTCTGGACAGCGCATCCACCGTCTTCTGGGTCGGTGTGATGATATCGATCAGCCGCTTGTGCGTCCTCTGCTCGAACTGCTCTCTGGAATCTTTGTACTTGTGTACAGCACGGAGAATGGTAACAACCTCTTTCTTCGTCGGAAGCGGTACCGGGCCGCTCACCTGAGATCCGTTTTTCTTCACAGTTTCGATGATTTTCTTGGCAGACGCGTCTACCAGCTGATGATCATACGCCTTCAATGTAATTCTCATTACCTGACTTGCCATAAAAAAAGTCGCCTCCTTTTCGCACTTCGTTTCAGTACGACAAGCGGTGACTGTACACTCTCCCGTGTGTGTCATCAATCCACACGGTGCCCAATTTTTCTGAGCCATTAAAATTTTGTACAGTGACTTGTCGCCAGTTTCCATAACTTGACATTCGCTCCACGGAAAACCCGCAGTCTCAGGGACTGCGGCAACCTCACGCTTCTACGCTATCAAGGTCACAGCTCTTGTAGTATACAGAAAAAAAATGGGAAATGCAAGCATAAAACCAGCTTTTCCCAAAATTTTTTTGTATTTTTTTCAGTACAATCCAGTCTTTTTCGCCCCGGTACGAACGGGCCGTCCGCTGTGCCGCCAGGAGGCTCAAAAGGCCTTTGGAGGAATGGTTTCGGTTTTCTAATACAGAGTGTTTTATATATAGAAACTTTTCTAATGGGAGCGGGAACAGAAACGCGGCATGACCGAAGTCATGCCGCAGCTGGAAATATCATTCACTTTATCTCCTGTCCGCAATACAAGCACCAGTATGCCTCGGCACAATCATGTCCGCTGTGATCGCCAGTGATTGCACATTTGCGCACGCGCTTGTGATCCGTTTTCGGAATGGTCGTCTGGCTGCTCTCTCCGCAAACAGTGCAACGGGTTACCTGAGTCCCTTCATGCTGACAGGTAGCCTCCTCTGTAACTTCAGTCACATAGCTGTGGCCGGTTTTCGGGAGTTCTCTGGTCTTTGTCTCACCGCAGGACTGGCAGGTCGCTTCTTCTGTGCCGGCGACTGCGCAGGTCGAAGCCTGCTTCACCGTCCAGCTTCCAAAGTTATGAGCGATCTTCGGGATCTTCACGGTAGTCGATTCGCCGCATCCATATTTGCAGTAAACCAGTTTCTCACCCGCCTTGGTGCAGGTCGGCGCCGTTAAAACTCTCTCATCGCCGCAGAAGTCATGACCCTGTTTTCCGGTCACCGTCTTTGTCGCTCCGCAGACGCTGCAAACCGCTGTACTCTGCTGGCACGGATACTTGGCATCCCCATAGTTGTGACTGCCGTAACTGGTCTTTTGCGTATACTTTTTCCCGCACCTTGTGCACTCTTCTTCGATTTTGCCCTTTTCCTTGCAGGTGCCCGCCGTCTCCTTTTTCACTACGAGGTTGTGGCCAAGCGGATCGATCACTTTCGCATTGCCCTTTTTCTCGCCGCAGCGTGTGCACTTCTGAATCTTACGTCCGCCCTTATCGCAGGTCGGCTCTTCGATAATTACCCATTCATAATTGTGGCCAAGCGCGTCGATGGTGCTGCTCTTTTCTTCGCCGCACTTGCTGCACTTCTGAACCTTCTTTCCTGCATGCTCGCAGGTCGGCTCTTTCGTGGTAGTCCATTTCCACTTGTGTTCGCATTCTTTCGACTCTGTTTCCTCAGCTTTTTTGGTCTCAACTTTCGTTTCAGCTTTTTCCGCTGCCTTCTTGGTCGTAACCTTTGTTTCAGCCTTTTCCGCTACTTTCTTGGCCGCAGCCTTGGTCTCGGTTTTTTCTGCAGCTTTTTTGGTCTCGGTCTCCTTGGTTTCCGCTGCTTTCTTGGTCGCAGCCTTTACTTCGGTCTTTGCTTCAGCCTTTACAGACTCAGCCTTTGCCTCGGTCTCCTTGGACTCCGTTTTGGAACTTGTGCTTGCTTTCTTCGTCTCGGTGGTTTCTGTTGTCTTCTTTGTCGCAGCCTTTTTGGTTGTCGTCGCTTTCTTTTTGGTTGTTTTCGCTTTCTTTTCTTTTTTCTTTTCCTTTTCAGCCTTTTTCTCTTTCGCCGTTTTCTTAGAAGACTTCTTACTGGTCTTTTTGGTGGTCTTCTTCGTGGTCTTTTTAGTACTCTTCTTCGTGGTCTTCTCGGTCTCGGTTGTCTTTGCGGATACCGGAAGAACGGTCCCCGTGATCATACAGATGGTCAGCATTGCAATGATAAGTAAACGTACGATACTGCTTCTTCTCTTCATTATTATATCCTCCCTTCAAACGTGACAAGTAACGGATCGCTGTGAAATTATTTTTGTATTTACCCCCCCCAGACTCTCTCAGCCTTTTGGGTAGTCATTGTAAAAACGAAAGCGCGGGATACAAAAATGACCGCTGATTCTATAATAGCGGTCACCTGAATATTTACACGTCACTCTGGCAACCGGCTATCATAGTCCTATGGACGTTAGACCCTTAGCTTTGCGTCGCTGCCTTTCGGCAGGTTTGCTCTTTACAATGAGAACTTATTTCGTTTTGTGGCTTAACTATACGCCTTTTTCCTGTATATGTCAACCCATATTTTATAATTTCCCTGACTTTTTTTGCAGGCCCTTTTTTGCAGGATTTTTGGCGGGTTTTTGACACCCATATCTCGTGAAAGCCTTGTCAGGCTTATTTTTTTATGTCAAATTAATTTTTATGTATT
>CANRIG010000051.1 GCA_947630595.1 uncultured Lachnospiraceae bacterium
AATTTCAAAATCGAAAAAGCTGCTGCAAATCTACTGCAACAGCTTTATCTTTCAATGAGTTAACGCCATTTTTTAATGTCTGATACCAAAGTCAGGTATCATATCTGCCCTGTATGTCAATCTTTTTTCCTGCCGGCAGCCGGTAAAGAAAAGGCAAAGCGCAAAGAAAAAGCCCTGCGCATCATACGTAACCGGACGCTTCAGGGCTTTCAGCAGTTCCTAGGGGAATCGAACCCCTGTTTCCGCCGTGAGAGGGCGGCGTCTTAACCGCTTGACCAAGGAACCATGGACAGTATAACAGGCCTTTTTGAAAATTGCAAGCACTTTTTTTAATTTTTTGCTATTTTTGTAAAAAAGGAAAAAACCGGCTGCGCCGAAGCTGTGCCGCGCACGGGCACAGCCGGAAACACGCGGATCCTCGGATCCGGGCATCGTCAGGCGCCGGGCGTCAGTCCTGGCCCGGCTTCTCGATCTCGGAGATCGCCGTCTTCTTCATCGGGATTCTGCAGTTTTTGTTGCTGCCGAACTCGACGATACAGTCCTCATCCGTGATGTCGATCACCACGCCGTAAAAACCGCTCGTGGTCACGACCGTGTCGCCCACTTCCATGGAAGCAAGCAGGGCCTGCATCCTTTTCTGCTCCTTCTTCTGCGGTCTGATCGCGAAAAAGTACATCGCCGCACCGATAATGACAATGTACACCACCAGCAGCATGGTGCTGCCCGCTGCGGATGCGCCGCTTCCTTCTGCAAGTAAATTCAGCATATTGAAATCCTCCTTCTGTTTGTCACACGTTTCGCTGCGCTTTGCGCCGTACTACACAGTATACCTGATACCTCTCTTTGAATCAAGCACTTTTTACTGATTTTTCAGGCAAATTCGTTTTGCTGGTAGCGGTCGATTTTCTCCCGCTTATACTGCCGGTAGCGCCCCTCCTCGATCGCCGCGCGGATTTCCTCCATCAGGTGATTGTAGAACCAGAGGTTGTGCAGCACGCACAGGCGCATGCCCAGCATCTCCTTCGCCTTGAGCAGATGGCGGATATAGGCCCTGCTGTAATGCCGGCAGGCCGGACAGCCGCAGCCCTCCTCGATCGGGCGGTCGTCCAGCTCATACCGGGCGTTGAACAAATTGAGTTTGCCGCCGGCCGTGTACACATGGCCGTGCCGTCCGTTGCGGCTCGGGTACACGCAGTCGAAAAAGTCCACGCCGCGGTCGACCGCCTCGAGGATATTGACCGGCGTGCCCACGCCCATCAGGTAAGTCGGCTTGTCCGCCGGCAGGTGCGGCACCACCGCGTCCAGAATCCGGTACATCTCCTCGTGCGTCTCCCCGACCGCCAGTCCGCCGACGGCGTAGCCGTCCAGATCGAGTTCGGAGATGCGCCGCGCGTGTTCGATGCGGATGTCCTCGTAGACCGCGCCCTGGTTGATGCCGAACAGCATCTGCTGCGGGTTGATCGTGTCCTCCAGCGCGTTCAGCCGCCGCATTTCCTGCTGGCAGCGCACCAGCCACCGCGTCGTGCGGTCGACCGAGTTCTGCACGTACTCGCGCTCCGCCACGCTCGAGGGGCACTCGTCGAAGGCCATCGCGATCGTCGAGGCCAGGTTGGACTGAATCTGCATGCTCTGCTCCGGGCCCATAAAAATCTTCCGGCCGTCAATATGGGACTGAAAATAGACGCCCTCCTCCTTGATCCTGCGCAGGCTGGCCAGGGAAAACACCTGAAACCCGCCGGAGTCGGTGAGAATCGGCCGGTCCCAGTTCATAAACTTATGCAGGCCGCCCAGCTGCTTTACGATCTGGTCGCCCGGGCGCACATGCAGATGGTAGGTGTTGGACAGCTCCACCTGCGTCCCGATTTCCTTCAGGTCCGTGGTCGCCACCGCGCCCTTGATGGCCGCCGCCGTTCCCACGTTCATAAACAGCGGCGTCTGCACCGTGCCGTGCACGGTCGTCAGCTCGGCCCGCTTCGCCAGGCCGTCTCGTTTCAATATCCGGTACATCCGTGTCCTCCTCAAATTCCCGTTTCCGGTTTCCCTCCGGCTCCGTCCGTTCTCTGCATAATAAACAAATCTCCCCTGCATTTCCAGAAAAACTTTTACATGCAGCTGATGACTGTATTTTTACGCCGTATTGTCTCGTTCCATTTCGATTGTTCCGTTTTGGCATTCGTTTTCTGTCTTTTCCGGCCGTCTTCGCAAGAATAGAAACGTTTCTAAGCAAAGACGCTCGGGAATATAAGTATATATGGAAAATTTTAATCTTGCAAGTGATTTGATCTTTTAAAAATTTTGTCGTATAATCAGTAACGTTAGCACCGGCCCGGTCTTGCGGCCGGCTGCATTCGCCAAAACAAAAGAAAATGCAAAAGGAGGCGCAGAATTTGTCTGCACAAAGTATGGAAACAAGCCTGCACAGCTGCCCCGGGGGCAGACATGAGGCCCGCCATGCGGAGAAAACCCTGAATACGCATTCCTTACATACACTCGGAATCGACATCGGCTCCACCACGGTCAAGGTGGCTGTGCTCAGCCCCGAACGCGAGCTTCTGTTCTCCGATTACCGGCGGCACTTTGCAAACATCCAGGAGACGCTCTCCTCGCTGATCGGCGACGCTGCGGCGCAGCTCGGCGACCTGGAGGTGTCCCCTGTGATCACCGGCTCCGGCGGCCTGACCCTGGCCAACCATCTGGAAATCCCGTTTGTACAGGAAGTGATTGCGGTCGCTTCCTCGCTGGAGCATTTTGTCCCCCAGACCGACGTGGCCATCGAGCTCGGCGGCGAGGACGCCAAAATCATCTATTTTGAGGGCGGCAACGTCGAACAGCGCATGAACGGCATCTGCGCCGGCGGCACCGGCTCGTTCATCGACCAGATGGCCTCCCTGCTGCAGACGGACGCGGCAGGCCTCAATGAATACGCCAAACATTACGCTTCCCTGTATGCCATCGCCGCCCGCTGCGGCGTTTTCGCGAAATCCGACATCCAGCCGCTGATCAACGACGGCGCCACCAAGGAAGACCTCTCCGCCTCCATTTTTCAGGCGGTGGTAAACCAGACCATCAGCGGCCTCGCCTGCGGCAAGCCGATCCGCGGGCACGTCACATTCCTCGGCGGCCCGCTGCACTTTCTCTCCGAGCTGCGGGAGGCGTTCATCCGCACGCTGCAGCTGGACGGGGAGCACGCGATCACCCCGGAGAACTCGCACCTGTTCGCGGCCATCGGTTCGGCCCTCAACAACAAGCCGGAAGTCGTCACCTCGCTGGGCGCGCTCCGGAAGCGCCTCGCCGGCCCGATTCATATGGAGTTTGAGGTGGCCCGCATGGAGCCCCTGTTCGCGTCCGAGGAGGATTACGAGCACTTTATCGCCCGCCAGAGCTGCCACCGCGTCGCCACCGGCGACCTGGCCTCCTACCGCGGCAACTGCTACCTCGGCATCGACGCCGGTTCCACCACGACCAAGGCGGCCCTCGTCGGCGAGGACGGCACGCTTTTGTATTCCTTCTACAGCAACAATAACGGCAACCCGCTGCGCACCACCATCACCGCGGTGCAGGAGATTTACCGCCTGCTGCCGGAGGGCGCGCGCATTGCCTGGTCCTGCTCGACCGGCTACGGCGAGGCTCTGATCAAGGCCGCGCTGCTGCTCGACGAGGGCGAGGTGGAGACGGTTTCGCATTATTATGCGGCCTCGTTCTTCGACCCGGAGGTGGACTGCATCCTTGACATCGGCGGCCAGGACATGAAATGCATCAAAATCAAAAATCACACGGTGGACAGCGTTCAGCTCAACGAGGCCTGTTCGTCGGGCTGCGGCTCCTTCATTGAGACGTTTGCCAAATCCCTCAACTATTCCGTGCAGGATTTCGCAAAGGCCGCACTGTTCGCCAAACATCCGATCGATCTCGGCACCCGCTGCACCGTGTTTATGAATTCCAAGGTAAAACAGGCCCAGAAGGAGGGCGCGGAGGTGGCGGACATCTCCGCCGGCCTCGCCTACTCGGTCATCAAGAACGCATTATATAAGGTAATCAAGGTCTCCGACGCCTCCGAGCTCGGACGCCACATCGTCGTGCAGGGCGGCACCTTCTACAACGACGGCGTGCTGCGCAGCTTTGAACGCATCGCCAACTGCGAGGCCATCCGCCCCGACATCGCCGGCATCATGGGCGCGTTCGGCGCGGCCCTGATCGCGCGCGAACGCTACCGCGAGGGCACGGAGTCCACGATGCTCTCCAGCGAGCGCATTGACGCGCTGCAGTACACGACCACCATGGCCAAGTGCAAGGGCTGCACCAACCAGTGCCGCCTGACCATCAACCGCTTCTCCGGCGGCCGCCAGTACGTCAGCGGCAACCGCTGCGAGCGCGGCATCGGCAAGGAGCGCAACAAGGACCATGTGCCGAATCTGTTCGACTTTAAAAACAAGCTCCTGTTTTCCTACGAGCCGCTGCCGGAGGATGAGGCGGAGCGCGGCATCGTCGGCATCCCGCGGGTGCTGAACATGTACGAAAATTACCCGTTCTGGTTCCGCTTTTTCACGGAGCTGAAATACCGCGTCATCCTCTCACCGCCGAGCACGCGCAAAATCTACGAGCTCGGCATCGAGTCCATCCCCAGCGAGTCGGAGTGCTATCCGGCCAAGCTGGCGCACGGACACATCGAGTGGCTGCTGCGCAAGGGCATCAAATACATTTTTTATCCGTGCATTCCCTATGAGCGCACGGAATTTGCCGACGCCCCCAACCACTACAACTGCCCGATCGTCACCTCCTACGCGGAGAACATCAAGAACAACGTGGAGGGCCTGCGGCAGGCGGATATCCGTTTTGACAATCCGTTCATCGCCTTTACCAGCCTCGACACGGTGACCAGCCGTCTCGTGGAAGCGTTCGCGGACATTCCGAAGGCGGAGGTCACAGCCGCGGCCAAAGCCGGCTGGGACGAACTCGCCCACACCCGCGAGGCCATGTACCGGAAAGGCGAGGAGACGCTGAAATACCTGGAGGAGACCGGACGCCACGGCATCGTGCTGGCCGGACGCCCCTATCACATCGACGCGGAGATCAACCACGGCATCCCGGAGCTCATCAACTCTTTCGGCATGGCCGTGCTGACCGAGGATTCCATCTCGCACCTGCACCCGGTGGAGCGCCCGCTGATGGTACTTGACCAGTGGATGTACCACAGCCGTCTTTACGCGGCCGCCAATTACGTGAAAACGCGCGAGGATCTGGACCTGATTCAGCTGAATTCCTTCGGCTGCGGCCTCGACGCGGTCACGACCGACGAGGTCAACGACATTCTCTCCGGCTCCGGCAAGATTTACACCTGCCTGAAAATCGACGAGGTCAACAACCTCGGCGCGGCCAGAATCCGCATCCGCTCCCTGATCGCCGCCATCCGCGTGCGCCGGGAACACAACCTGGAGCCGCGCAGAATCGTCCCCGCCAACATCAACCGCGTGCTGTTTACCAAGGAAATGCGCAGGGAATACACGATTCTCTGCCCGCAGATGTCGCCCATCCACTTCCGGATGCTGGAATCCGCGGTGAACGCCAGCGGCTATCATATCGAGCTGCTTCGAAATGACAACCGCCGTGCCATCGATGTGGGATTAAAATACGTAAACAACGACGCCTGCTACCCCTCGCTGATGGTGGTCGGGCAGGTCATGGAGGCGCTGCTCTCCGGCAAATACGATTTAAGCCGCACCGCCGTCATCATGACCCAGACCGGCGGCGGCTGCCGCGCCTCCAACTACGTGGGCTTCATCCGCCGCGCGCTGCAGAAGGCAGGCATTCCCAATATCCCGGTGATCTCCCTGAACCTGAGCAGCCTCGAGAGCAATCCGGGCTTCTCGCTCAGCTATCAGATGATCAAGCGCTGCATGTTCGCGCTCGTGTTCGGCGACCTTTTCATGCGCTGCCTCTACCGCATGCGCCCCTACGAAAAGGAACCCGGCTCGGCCAACGCGCTGTTTCACCGCTGGGAGGACCGCTGCTGCGAATTTGTGTCCGGCAAGCCGTCCTACCATCAGTTTAAGACCATGTGCCGCGAGATCGTCCGCGATTTTGACACGCTCCCGATCACCGGCGAACAGAAGCCGAAGGTCGGCGTCGTCGGCGAGATTCTCGTGAAGTTCATGCCGGCGGCCAACAACCATCTGGTGGAGCTTCTGGAATCCGAGGGCGCCCAGGCCGTGGTGCCGGACCTCATGGACTTCCTGCTCTACTGCTTCTACAACCAGAATTTCAAGAACGAATATCTGGGAACAAAAAAGAAGTCTGCGATGATCGCAAACTTCGGCATTTATGTACTGGAAAAGCTGCGCGCCACGGCCGCGGAGGAGCTGGAGAAAAGCGTGCATTTCGACCCGCCGGCCCACATCAGCCGCCTCGGCGAGATGGCGAAGGACATCGTTTCCCTCGGCAACCAGACCGGCGAGGGCTGGTTCCTGACCGGCGAGATGCTGGAGCTGATTCACTCCGGCGTCAACAACATCGTCTGCACGCAGCCATTCGCCTGCCTGCCCAACCACGTGGTGGGCAAGGGCGTCATCAAGGAACTGCGCCGCCAGTACCCGCTCTCCAACATCGTGGCCATCGACTACGATCCAGGCGCCAGCGAGGTCAACCAACTCAACCGCATCAAGCTGATGCTCTCGACCGCGCAGAAGCGGATGCGGGAGGCTGACGCGGTTGGGGCGTAAAAATGGGGGCGGATTCTCCTCCGCGGACTGGGGCAAAGCGCCCCTCCCTGAATGTCCGCTCGGGAGAATCCACCCGTGCCCCTGCCTGCACAGCTGAAAATTATTTCAAATATGTATATCTATACATTTTATCTATACATTTTATCTATACATTTTATCTATACATTTTATCTATACATTTTATTTATACATTTTCGATCTGCCAGTCGATCGGCGCGATCCCGTTCTGCTCCAGAAATTTATTGGTGCGGGAAAACGGCCTGCTGCCGAAGAAACCGCGGTACGCCGAGAGCGGACTGGGGTGCGGCGACTCCAGGATCAGGTGCTTTGGGTTGTTCAGCATGGACTTTTTCATCTGCGCCGGGCGGCCCCAGAGGAGAAACACAATCGGCCGGTCGATGTCGTTCAGAATGCGGATGGCCGCGTCGGTAAACTCCTCCCAGCCGATGCCGCGGTGCGAATTTGCCTGATGCGCGCGCACCGTCAGCACTGTGTTGAGCAGCAGCACTCCCTGCTTCGCCCACTTGGTCAGATAACCGTTGTTGGGAATGTAACAGCCGCAGTCCTCGTGCAGTTCCTGATAAATGTTGACCAGAGACGGCGGAATCTCCACATCCGGCTTCACCGAAAAGCACAGGCCGTGCGCCTGTCCCGGCTCATGATACGGATCCTGCCCCAGAATCACGACCTTGACCTCGCTCAGCGGTGTGAACGCGAAAGCGTTGAAAATGTCGTCCGCCGGCGGATAAATCACTTTGGTGCGGTATTCCTCGTTTACGATTTTGTAAAGTTTGGCATAGTACGGTTTGCCGAATTCCGGCTTCAGCGGAGCCAGCCAGTCATTGGAAATCGGGGGCATAAGCGTCTCTCCTTTCGTATTTCGGTGTTTTATCACATATTGCAATGTTTCATGTAGTTTCTGTGCAAAACGGTTTTTCTTTTTCGCTTCGTTTTTTATGAATTTCGCATATTCATGTATTTTGTTTCTTATGTTTTTTGCTTCTTCGCAGATTTCGCTTCTTCGCGAATTTCGATTTTTCATGAACTTTAATTCTTTGCGGGTTTTGTTTCTTCGCGTATTTCGATTTTTGCCAGGTTTCGTCTCCTGCGAAGTTACCTGTCGTCCGCTCTGTCGCCTGCCCTGCCGACTGTCTCGTGCACATCGTCTTGAATCCGCCCGGCATCCAGATTGGGCTGAAGAAATGTCTGGTATGCATAATCCCACAACGCCTCAGAACCTTTGGCGGTACTGCTGTTGCGCTCCAGCACCTGGCTGAGGCGCACGCCCTTTTCCACCCAGGACTTGCCGCCGCTCGCCGCGTTCAGCATCGCCGGCTGCACGTTGTCCAATGCATGCGCGAATCTGGCTTCGGGCGTCTCCCACTCCTCAAATTCATCCCACAGGCCGCGCAGCATCCTGCCCTGGTCCTCCGGAAGCAGGCGGAAAATCCGGTCAGCCGCCGCCAGCTCGCGCTGACGCTGGGTCTTTCTGGCCTCCGCATCATAGGCATAGGTATCTCCGGCGTCGATCTCCACGAGGTCATGCACCAGCAGCATACTCACAGTTCGAAGCACATCGATCTGTTCATTCGCATACTCGCTCAGCAGCAGCGCCATCACCGCCATGTGCCAGGAATGCTCGGCGTCATTTTCCTTTCTGCTGCCGTCAGACAGGTAAGTCTGTCTGCCGATCTGTTTCATCTTGTCGATTTCCTCGCAAAAAGCAAACTGCTTTCTGATTCGTTCCTGATCCATAAAAATCTTCCTTTCTCTCCTGCCCACAATTCATTTTGGCATTGAAAAACGTGTAACATCTACACCCTCATGCGCCAATAGATACTGCTTGGCCACAAGTCCGCCAGCATAGCCGGTCAGGCTGCCGTTCGTGCCGACTACACGGTGACAGGGAATGATGATGGAAATCGGATTGTGCGCCACCGCTCCGCCGACCGCCTGCGCCGACATTGACGCGAGCCCCAGAGCTGCGGCGGTTTTCTTTGCAATCTCCCGGTAAGTCGTCACCTCACCGCAGGGAATATCACATAAAATATTCCACACCGTCTGTCGGAATGCACTACTGGCAGGCGCCAGCGGAAGCTCCCGCGGCGACGGCTTTTCTCCAGCGAAATACTGATCCAGCCATGCGGCGGCCTGCGCAAGGGCTGTTGGGCTGTCTAACTTCATTACGCTGCCCTGCACCGACAAAGGTTCAGAGCTCACCATGCTCTCTGGCTTTACAGCAACCGCTTCGCCCGGCAGTGTCGCCCCGAAATACTTTTGTCCGGCAATCCACAAACCAGTGACATGCGCCTCGTCTCCGGCCAGCGTCAATACGCCCACCGGCGACCGGTACTCCATCGTATAAATCATATATCTTATTCCTCACAGCCGCACGGACACACCGCGCCCGCGCAGATACTGCTTCACTTCGCTGATCTCCAGCTCCTTATAATGGAAGAGAGAAGCCGCCAGCGCCGCGTCGGCTTTACCCTCCGTCAGCGCATCATAAAAATGCTCCATGGTACCGGCGCCGCCGGAAGCAATCACCGGCACGGAAACGTGCTCGGCGATCGTTCGCGTCAGTTCGATGTCATAACCGGCCTTCGTGCCATCGCAGTCCATGCTGGTGAGCAGAATCTCCCCGGCTCCCAGCCGGTCGGCCTGCATCGCCCACTCCACTGCGTCGATGCCCATATCAACCCGGCCGCCGTTTTTGAAAATATTCCAGCCCGTGCCGTCCGCGCGGCGTTTGGCGTCAATCGCCACCACCACGCACTGGCGGCCGAATTTTTCCGCCGCCTGCCGAATCAGGTTGGGATTCATGATGGCAGCTGAGTTGACCGAAATCTTGTCCGCGCCCTCCCGCAGCAGCATTCGGAAATCGTCAACCGTGCGGATTCCGCCGCCCACTGTAAACGGAATGAAGACCCGCTTCGCCACCTCCCGCACCATATCCACCACCGTGTTTCTGGCGTCCGAGGAAGCCGTGATATCGAGAAATACCAGTTCGTCCGCGCCCGCCCTGTCATAGGCCGCCGCAATCTCCACCGGGTCGCCCGCATCTTTCAGATCGACAAAATTGACCCCCTTGACCACACGGCCGCCGTGTACGTCAAGGCAGGGAATGATTCGTTTCGTAAACATATCTTTTCTTCTCCACTCTGTTCGTTCTTTCTGCGTAATTCCCACCACAGCGTTTCCCAAAGCAACGCCGGAGCGCCTGTCCGTCGTGCCGTTTTCCAAAATAACGCCGCATCGCCTGTCCATCCAAATGTCTCATACGATATCCCCGCGCGAAACGCGCAGGAAATTGCGCAGAATCGCCAGTCCCACGCTGCCGCTCTTTTCCGGATGGAACTGGCAGGCAAAAACGTTCTTTTCCTCAATAGATGCATGAATATGCGCTGCATATTCCGCCGACGCCTTCACGATCTGCGGATCGTCCGCCTGCAGATAATAGGAATGTACAAAATAGACGTAAGAGTGCTCCGGAATCCCTTCAAACAGCCGTCCCGGATGGTCATAATTCAGAGAATTCCACCCCATATGCGGAATTTTCAGGCCTTCCGTCTGCGGCAGCCGCACAATCCGCCCACGGCAGAGGCCCAGGCCGTCCACCCCCGGCGATTCCTCGCTCGACTCAAAAAACAGCTGCAGGCCCAGGCAAATGCCGAGCAGCGGAATCTGCCGGTCTGCGACCTCCCGGATTACCCCGGTCAGCCTGTACTGATGCAGCTTGTCCATGGCGTCGCCGAACGCGCCTACGCCGGGCAACACCACCCGGTCGGCCTCCAGAATCTGCCTGCGATCCCGCGTGACACACGTGTCCTCTCCCAGATAAGCAAAGGCTTTTTCCACACTTTTCAGATTTCCGGCATCATAATCAATAATCACTACCATATCCGTCTCTCCCGCGCTTTTCTTTCCGTCCCGCAATGTCTCCATAGCAAAGGAGTGCCGCGCAAAACACACAGCACTCCCCTATAATCTAGCATAAATATCCATGCAGCACAAGCAGTATTTCTCCCCTGCCAGCGCTGCCGCCAATACCGCATTCCGGTGAAACTACAGTCTGGAATATCCGAAGCTGTTGACAATGGCGTCGATCTTGCGGCGCTGCTCGCACATCGGGCAGTTGATCGCGTCGTAGGTCATGTAGCCGGACAGATCTTCATCGCCGAAGATATAGTTGATGTCAATGCCGGCTACCTGGCCGATCGCGCTGAAGATCGCGGAGATGCAGTCCACCGTGCCGCCGTAATAGCGCACGCACTGGACAGCGCGCTCAATCGTGCGGCCCGTCGTCGCGGAAGCCAGAAGCAACAGGCAGTGCTTGTCATAAATCATACCCTGCACATTGTCACGGAAAATCAGCTGTCCGCCCGGATCGATCTCCGGCGTCACAATATTGATGTTTTTATTCTGGTTCACGGACATGATGCCGGACTCGGTCAGAGCATCCGCCAGATACGCTCCGATCACTTCACAGCCGTCCATGCAGATAATGGTATCGATATAAGTGTTGCTGGAATAGCTCTGAGCCAGCGCAGCAGCCGCAGCCGCCGCCTCATTCTTTCTCGATTTCATGATCGTCATATCTACGTAATAATTGATGTGCGAATGGTTCGTCGCAAAATGTCCCGGTATTACACGAATGGCAACATTTTTGTTGTTTTTTGATTGAATCTCAATCGCTCTGTTCTCCATAAATGCACCTCCATAAGATATTTACTTTGTTTTCCCGGTCATGCGGGCCCGACGCACCCCTCTTCCAGGTTGTATTTATCATACACAACATTCACGCAGATTTCAAGTCAATTTTCGTATTTTTGCACAAACAATTTGGTTTTTCGATTCATTTACAAGCGAAAGGCATCCACGCCTGCGATAAAAACAAATTCCTTCACTTCATCAGCTCATCCGACAGGCGCAAAATCTCCGGCGCCAGCTTCGCTCTCCGGCGTTTGACCATGCGCGTATAAATCGGGTAAGCCGCGGTCATGCCGATGATGCCGGCCACGCCGATTACGATGCCTGGAACGAAATACTGCTCCCAGCCGGGAAGCATTGTGCAGCACATCCCTGTGCCAAAAATCAGGGTGCTGATGATCCCGACAATCAGCGATACGACGGTCGCTCCCTTTGTGGCGCTTTTGTCCAGGCGGCGAAGCTGCTCCATCGAGGTTTCCTCTTTTGTCGGCGGCGCATATTTATCGCGGATTTTTTTGATTTCTTCCTGCTCCCTGGCGGAATAGGTATAGGTGAAAATCTCTTTCTTTTCTTCCATGATCCATTACTCCTTTCAGGATGCTGAGGATATTGCGGCAAATATCGTTTTAAGGATTCTTTTGCATGGTTTCACCTCCGCCCTCCTGATTTTTACGGTAAAAATACTTCCTTTTCCGACCTCGCTTTCCACGGAAATATCGCCGCCAACAATATCCGCCACCCGCTTCACCAGCGCCAGGCCCAGGCCGTTGCCCTGCGCGGCGTGGGAGGTGTCGCCCTGATAGAACTTTTCGAAGATGTGTTTGCCGGTCTCCGGCGAAATGCCGCAGCCGTTGTCCGCCACCCGGACGGCAGCGTAAGCTCCTTCGGTTTTCAGCGTCACGGACACCGTCCCGCCGGCTTCCGTAAATTTCAAAGCGTTGGAAAACAGATTATTCCAGACGAGTGACAGAAGCTCGTCGTCCGATTCCACGAATACGTCTTCTTCAAGATCCGTTTTAATATCAATATTCTTTTTCTCCCAGGTGCTCTCAAAATCCAGAAGGCACCCGGCAAGCTGTTCGCCGAGATTGTATCTTTTTGCCGCCGGATAAATCTGCTGGTTTTCCAGCCGGTTCAGCTTCAGAATATTGGTGATGAGGTCTGCAAGACGGCGGGACTGCCCGGTGATCGCCTTTGCGTATTCCATTCGCTGTTTCTCTGTCAGGTCAGGACTTTGGAGCATGGTTCCGTAGTTCTGCATGACCGCCAGCGGTGTCTTCAATTCGTGGGACACATTGGCGATGAAATCCGTCCGCAGGGTTTCCACGCCGGAAAGCTCTTCTGCCATACGGTTGAAATAGTCGATGATCGTATCGAAGCCCGCCCGGTCATCAATCCCATGACAGGGCGCGATCCGCACGGAAAAGTCGCCCTGCATGAGTTTTTCCGCGCCCTGCACGATCCGCCGTACCGGGCGCTCTACCATAAATCTGCGGCGCACACCGTCGATCACGGTACACAGCAGGCTCAGAAAGATCACATTGACGAACGTCGATATGGCAGCCAAACGGACCTCTCGCTCGGTATAAGTGATCTCCATGGAAGTCGCCAGCGTATTCAGAAACAGCAGCATACAGCAGGTGATCACAAAGGACATCAGCAGGAAAAAAGCGGCATAGCTTCTCAAAGAGAACAGGAACCGTCCGTATTTGGAATCCGCTTTCACAAAATCACCGCCTTATATCCGAGTCCGTGAACGGTCTTAAGCTCAAACTCGCCGCAGTTTTCAAACTTCCCGCGCAGCTTTGTCATGTAAACGTCGACAGCCCTCGGCGCGGTGCTCGTGTCGGCATCCCAAAACTCGTCCATGAGCTGGGTGCGGGTAAAGGTCTTGCCCGGGTAGGAAAGGAGCTTATAAAGAATGTTGAACTCCCGCGTCGTCAGGGAAATTTCCTCGCCGTCACAGACCGCCGTGCGCTCATCCATGTCGAGCCGCAGTTTTCCGATCTCCAGCCTGTGGGAGGCGGCGATTTTCGCCCGCCGCAGCAGCGCGCCGATCCGCAGGAACAGCTCGTCAAGGTCGACAGGCTTTACCATGTAATCGTCGATCCCGATACGGTAGCCCTTCTGCTTGGAGGCAAAATCGTCCCGCGCCGTCATAAAAAGAATTGGTATATTCTCGTTCAGAGCGCGCACCGTTTTCGCAAATTCATAGCCGTCGATACCGGGCATCATAATATCGGAAACAATGAGGTCAAAAGTGCTTCTGTACATGGCGTCGTAGGCTTCATTTGCGTTCAGGCAGCCCACTGTCTTATAACCGCTGCCGTTCAGAAAAGAACAGACCGTGCGGTTCAGGTCTTTGTCGTCTTCCACTACCAAAATCTGAAACATACTGTGTACCTCCGTGAATCCGTGCCGGAATCTTCGATTCTGCCGGGTTCTGTCGTTGACTTATGAAGTTCGTCTTCACAGGCAAATGAACTTCTTATAAGTTGCATTATAGCACCCAAATGTTAAAGTTTTGTTTGCGTTTCGGACTGTGCAAAAAATATTCGTCCTTCATTCCAGCCCTTTGATTACGGGGATCAGGCAGAGCAGCAGGACGATTCCGATGATACCCACGACGATGCCGGGAACCAGCATATTCCACACCATGACCATGCACATTCCCACACCGAAAACGATGGCGCCGAGGATGCCGAGAAGCGCTGTTCCAATGGCCTTGCCATTCAGGGCGATCATAGGCCTGCCTTCCATCTTCCTGCGGACAGGCACCACGGCCAGCAAAATCACCACACCAACTGCGCCGGTCACGATGCCGTTTTTCATTACTCCCCATTCTGGGAGCAGGGCCATGCACATACCAAGGGCGAAAAGGATACCGCCGATTACGCTCATGATAAGAGTTACAAAGTTTTTCTTTTTCATTAAAATGCACCTCCAGATTCTTTAGTGATTTCTCACTTTCTGGCTGCATTGTAGATCATGAATGTTTGAGAAATTTTTGAATTGTGTTTGAGAAATATTAAAATGCCGCCGGTTTTCGATCAGGAAAGCCCGGCGGATTCGGTATTTTTGCGGCAACTCCTTGCGCATTAAGCACAGAGTTAAGTTCCTGCAGTCCGCGCCCCTATCACAGATTCAGCAAAAATGCCACAGGGTCTTCGCAGACGCTGATGCCGCGCTCCGCAATTTCCTCAGTCAGCTGCGGGAACCGGGAGCCAATGCGCACCAGCGTCGCCTTGCGGTTGTAATACACCGTCTTTTCAAACGGGAAGCGGATCACCTGCGGATAGCGGAAATCCACGCCAAGCTCCAGAATGCAAAGCCTGCGGTTCAGCGTGCACTGCAGCCATTTCGTATATTTCTGCCACTGCGGAAGATAGCCCTGCTCCAGATAACCGGGGAATTCCACCGTGTGAAACTGCAGCGGCTTTCCGCACAGCGGGCAGACCGCCTTTTGGACGTCTCCCTCCGCCAGCACCGCGTCGCGAATCGGAGCAGCCTCCACGATATGCTCCGCGCACTGCATGCGGCTCAGGCTGCCGCACGGCGCCACAATCAGATCGTCCTCCAGTGCGGAGCGGTAAATCAGGTCGTCCGTGTTCAGCGTCACGACAAAATACGGCTTTGCGCCGGCCAGTTCGCGCAGGCGGTTATAAGCCCGGATTGCCGCGCAGTCCTCCGGCAGTTCCTCATAATATCGGCTGAGCCGGCACAATTCCAGCAGCCGCGTATCTGCTCCGGCCGGCGCTGCGCCGTTGTTTTCTCTGGCCGACGCATCTGTTTCCTGTCCCGAACCGTTATGCGCTCCGGCCTGCACATTCGTTTCTGATGCAGCACCGCTGTTTTCTTCGTCCGGCACCTTCGTTCCCGATGCCGCACCGCTGTTTTCTTCGTCCGGCACATTCGTTCCTGATGCAGCACCGCTATTTTCTTCGTCCATCGCAGGCGAAAATTCCGAGCCGATTCCGATGAGCACCATCTCCGCTTCCCGGAGCACTTTCAATACTTTTTCGTTCACGTTTTCATCCTGTTCTTTCCCGTTTTCCACGCGTTTTTGCCCCGCCGCAGCTCCCGGCCTGCCGCTGTTCCCTGTCCCGGCACAGTCCGATCCGCCGCCATTTTCTGCTCCGATTGGCTCCGATTCCGCCGTCGTTTCACGCCTCACCGCGATGCAAACAGGTCCTTCAAGATCGCGGCGGCATCCTTTTTCCGGTATCCGTCCGGATCCGTCATCACCGCATCGCCCGTGATATCCCAGCGCATCTGCGCATACTGGGTCAGATAAGAACCATTCTTTGCGCAGTTGGGGAATTTTTTGTACCATTCCGGAAAATACTTTTTCATATACTGCGTCGCCAGCTTCACCGCCTGGCTGTTGCCATTTCCGTTTTTCGCCGCGGTGCCGGCCAGATGCACGCCGGGCGGGCTGGAATGCAGAAGCACGACGCTGCCGTCGCTGCACGCGCCGACCGCCATCCACACGTGGCCGGAGGAACTCATGATATCGCCCGCCCGGTAATCGCTCACGCTGCCGCGCGCCTTATAGCTGCCCCAGCCGCGGGAGGCAAAATTCTGCGCCATGTTCTGCGCCAGCATCACGTAGCCTTTCTTTCCGCTCGTCGTATTCAATATGTTGTATATGCACCAGCCGATGTAGCCGGAGCAGTCCAGTCCGTTTTCGATCTGGTAGCGCGTATTCTGGTAATTGTAGCCGCTGTTTTGCTGCTGGAAAAATTTCTCCCATTTCGGGCTGACCCCGATGGTGCGCGCCGCCTCTCCGGCCCCGTTGTCGGCTTTGTTCCAGCCGCCGCCCCAGATGTACATCGTGGAACCCACCGGCTCAAGCCCGGTCAGCAGCAGCGTTTTCAGCGTCGATTTGCCCGCTTTCTCCTGCGCCCGCGCCCGAACCACCTTGCTGTACGCGGTATATTTTGCCTTTCCGTTCTTTTTCTGGAAGCCGCGCACCCGGTAATAATAAATCCGGCCCGCTTTCATGTTGCGCAGCGTCACGGAATTTCCTGTAGTTGCCTTGACCTGCCTGCGGATTTTTCCGGCTGAATCCGTCAAAAATACCTGGTAGCCGGTGAGCGCGCTGTTCCCGGTCCAGCGAAGCGTCACTTCCGTTCCCTGCACTTTCACTTTCGGCACGGGCGCTTCCGCCACGGAAGCCGCATCCGCGCGGACGGCCGTCAAAAGCAGCAGCACCAGCACAAAAACGGCTCTGCAACAGTTGTGTTTTTTCATCCTCATCGTTCCTCCCTGACAGTATAAAATTTAAATAAAACTGCACAGACCACTCTGCCGCAGTCATTCTATAAAAATAATAAATTATTCTGTCATTCCTGTCAACACTTCCAGAAATTGTTTGCGGCCGGCGTCTATCTATGGTAAACTGTATTTATAATTTTTTGCATTTTTACAACAGAGGGGTGTATACAAATGAAAAATCAAGATTCTTCCGAACATACTGCGGATACAAAGGAACCGCTTGCCGCGGCGCCCGAATTTCAGGATGAGACATCCGATCTCTCCGCCGAGGAGCTTGCCTATTACCAGCAGGCGGAAGAGCGCCGCCGTCTGCGCAGGCAGCAACGCCGGCGGACGGTAGCGCTGCAGCGCGGCATCTTTTTCGCCGTGCTGGCGGTCGTTGCGGTTGCGGCTGTATTTCTCGCGGTGCGGCTGTTCCCCGGCGATTCTTCCGTAAAAAACAGCACGGTCTCCGGCGGTCAGACGCCGCAGCAGTCGCAGGGCAGCATGACGGCTGACGTGCAGGACTCCGCCGGGGAGGAAGCGGACGCGCCGGCAGACGGCGGCACAGACGGTCTTCTCCCCGTTGAAACGGAGACGGAACCGGTCAGCACGGTTTCCGCAGGCCCGTCCGTCGGCGATACGCTTGCGCAGGCGCAGCACATGGCCATGGGCTACGATTACGACGGCGCGATCACGCTGCTGCAGAACGTGCCCGGCTATGAATCTGATCCGGAAATCACCGCCGCCATCAGTGATTTTACAGACAAGAAAGCCGCCTGCGTGGCAGTTGACGTCAACACCGTGCCGCATATTTTCTACCATTCCCTGATCAACGATACCGACCGCGCGTTCAACGTCTCCGTGCTGGGACAGAGCGCGGTAGACGGCATGAACGCCTGGATGACGACGATCGAGGAATTTGACAAAATCACACAAGCCATGTATGATAACGGCTACGTTTTTGTCCGCCTCCGCGACCTTGTTGTGGAGAGTACGGACGCGGACGGAAATGTCACATTTTCGCCCAACACCAGCCTGATGCTGCCGCCCGACAAGAAAGCGGTGGTGCTCTCGGTGGACGACCTGAGCTACTACCACTCCTACGAGGCGGCCGGTTATCCGGATCATCTGATTCTCGATGAAAACGGCGACGTGAAGTGCCACTATGTCACCGCGGACGGCACGGAGCAGGTCGGTGATTTCGACGTTGTGCCGCGCCTCAACACCTTCCTCGCGGAGCATCCGGACGGCGCATACAAGGGCGCCCGCGGACTGATCGCCCTCACCGGCTACAACGGCGTGTTCGGCTACCGCACCGACTCCGACTACGAGCTGCAGCAGAACCTGATGAGCGATCAGGCTCAGTGGCTGAGCGAGCATCCGGATTTTGACCGGGCCACGGAAATTGCGGAGGCCACCAAAATCGCCGACGCCCTTAAGGCGGAAGGCTGGGAGTTTGCCAGCCACACCTGGGGACATCTGAGCGTCACCGGCAAAAGCGTGGACGCGCTGCGCACCGACAACGAGAAATGGGTCAATAACGTGCAGAACATCGTCGGGCCGGTCGACACCATCATTTTTGCTCACGGAAACGACATCGGCGACTGGCAGGATTACAGCAGCGACAACGAAAAATACCAGTATTTCAAGAGCGCCGGCTACAATTTCTTCTGCAACGTGGACGGCTCACAGCCCTATTGGGTGCAGATTCGTGACCATTACGTGCGCCAGGGGCGCATCGACCTCGACGGATACATGCTCTACCAGTCCAGCCAAGGCGCAACCACCGTGCTTGACCACATGTTCCTGGCCTCCCAGGTGTTTGATTCGCGGCGCCCGACGCCGGTTGTCGCCAACGGACAGGCGTGATTTTGCTGGTAATTTTGCTTTATAAATCTGATCGACACGGGGACTGCTGCAAAATGTGGCAGTCTCTTTTTGTGCCGTCCAAATTATATCCCATTTTATATTCCATTTTGTATCCTATTTTGGAAATTTCGCTATTTTTCTTGACATCATTTATTCTTTGTGATAGTCTATAAATAATATAGGAATTTCAATTCTGATTTTCCAGCCAGTTCGGCAATTTTCACGAAAGAAAAGATTTTTATATGCTGTGCATTTTTTTGTATCCAGAAACTTAGCGCATTTTGTAGCGGAACATACATTGGCAAATACGGAACGAAAGGAATTGGGGGAATTCGATGGGAAAAACAAACCTGACGGTAAACCGTCTGCTGGAGCGAAAGGATATTTTCGCGGATTTTATAAACGGCACTCTGTTCTGCGGCGAACAGATGCTAAAGGGGGATGATCTGACTCTATTGTCCGGGTACTCCGGTATCCTCGCAGAGCGGAATCCAAAAGAGGAAAAGAATCCGGACAGGCATCCGCCTCAGCACAAACCAGAACAAACGACGATGAAAATGGTGCAGACCCGAGCAGAGCAAGGCGATGCAAATCAGAATATTCTGGCGCAGGGCAAAGTGGGACAAGCCAATACAGAGCAAAGTAGTCTGGAACAGGATAAGGCAAGACAAGCCAATGCAGAGCAAAGCAATCTGGAACAGGACAAGGCAGGACAAGCCAGCGCAGAGCAAAGCAATCTGGAACAGGACAAGGCAGGACAAGCCAACGCAGAGCAAAACGAGGCGAAGCAGGGCAAAACGAAACAAGATAAGAAAGATCAGGACAGCATCTCCGGAAAGCTGGGTGCTCTGGAACGCTGCGGTGACATCCGGATGGAGGCCGGCTTTAGTACCTACTCAGTGATTCTCGCCCATGAAACGCAGCAGCATGTCCATTATGCCATGCCGGTGCGCAGCATGGTCTACGAAGCCCTGGAATATGCCCAGCAGGTACATGCACTGGAAAAGCGGCACCTTGAAAATGGCGACAGCCTGCGCGGCGACGAATTCCTGTCCGGTCTCACCAGAGAGGACCGGCTGAAGCCCGTGATCTCCGTCGTGCTTTACCTCGGCGACGATTGGGACGGCTGCAAAAGCCTGTATGAAATGCTGGAGATCGACGAATCCGATCCCCATGCCAGGCTGCTGAAGCCATACCTTCCGCAGCAGCGCCTCAACCTGATCGAAGCGGGCCGCATGGAACATCCGGAATATTTCCAAACCTGTTTACAACACATATTCGCTATGTTAAACTACAGACAGGATAAAACCAAACTGTATGAGTACATTCAGAGGAACCGCGACGCACTGGAGCGGATGGATCACGTAGAAATCACGGCAGCTTTCATCCTGCTGGGCGAACAGAAGCGGGTGGAAGAGCTGTTCCGGTCAAAAGCAGAAAGCGAGGAAATAGGTATGTGTAAAGCGATTGACGACCTGATCCATGATGGGGAAATAAGGGGCGAAACACGTGGCCTGGAGCTCGGCAGAGCGGAAGGCTTACAACAAGGCAGACAGGAGGGCCGGCAGGAAGGAATACTGGAGGGAATGCAAAGCGGCATGCGAAAGGGAATCCAGCAGGGCGAAAAGCGTCTGGCCGACCTGCTGAATGCGCTGATTCAGGACGGAAAGCAGCATCTGCTCTCCGGCATCGCAGTGGATGAGAAATTAAGGGCGGAACTCTATTTGAAATATCAGCTTTAAAATGTCAGGAAACTCCTGGATTTTTCGACTATAACGAGCGAAGGTGCCGCTCCATCATCTGTTTTTGATGATTTTGCGGCACCTTTTTTGTGTGCATCTGCAATACAATATCTGCATAAAAACCGGCATTTCCGGACATTCTGTCATTACAGAACTGCCTGCGCACGAGCGCAACGCTTGCCCGGAGCAGTTCCCACAACAGGAGGAACACATTATGACGGAAGTCCAGACTGTCTATCAGGAAATATCCAAAAACCGGGACTGCATGGAGCAGCTGCTCCCGATTCAAAAAAGCTTTGACCTGATCCGGCGCGACATCCGAATCGGAGGCCGGGAGTCCAGCTTTTATTTCATCGACGGGATGATCAAAGACGAGGCCATGCTCAAGATCATGGACACCCTTCTCAAGGTGCAGGAAGCGGATATGCCCGCGGATGCGGCCGGATTCTCGCAGCAGAATATTCCTTATGTAGAAGTCGATCTTTGCGGCGACTTTGACCTGATTCTGCGCAATGTGCTCTCCGGCGTGCTGACGCTGTTCATCGACGGATACAGCGCCGGTATCGCCATCGACTGCCGCACATACCCGGCACGCGGCGTAGACGAGCCGGAAAAAGACAAATCCCTGCGCGGCTCCCGGGACGGCTTTGTGGAGACGCTGGTCTTTGACACGGCGCTGATCCGCCGCCGCATCCGCGACCCGCATCTGATCATGGAAATGATGGAAGTCGGGGAATCCTCGCGCTCCGACGTCGTGCTCTGCTACATGGACAACCTGGTGGACCCGCACCTGCTCGCCAACATCCGGCAGCGCATCGCGGCCATCCGCGTCCCGGACCTGTGCATGAATCAGCAGAGCCTCGCGCAGGGCCTGATCGGTTCGCGCTGGTACAACCCGTTTCCCAAATTCAAATTCACCGAGCGGCCCGACACCACGGCAGCCTGCCTCATGGAGGGCAAGCTGGCGATTCTCGTCGACAACGCCCCCGCGGCCATGATCCTGCCGACCTCGGTGTTTGACATGATCGAGGAGGCCAACGATTATTACTTTCCGGCCTGGACCTCGCTGTACCTGAAACTGTCCCGCGTCATCATCCTGTTGCTGACCGTCTTTATGACCCCGGTCTTTCTGCTGCTGATGACCAACCCGCAGTGGATTCCGCCCTCGCTTTCCTTTATCCGCATCGGCCAGGCCGTCAATCTCCCGCTCATCTATCAGTTTCTGATTCTGGAGCTGGCCATCGACGGTCTGCGGCTGGCGGCCCTCAACACGCCCAACATGCTCAGCACGCCGCTCAGCATCTTCGCCGGTCTTATACTCGGCGAGTTTGCCGTCAACTCCGGCTGGTTCAACTCCGAAGTTATGCTGTACATGGCGTTTGTGGCCGTGGCCAACTACACACAGCCGAACTTTGAGCTCGGCTACGCACTCAAATTCATGCGCATCATGCTGCTGCTCCTGACCGCCTTTGGGGGCTGGGTCGGCTTCCTCGCCGGATGCCTGATCCTGCTGCTTCTGCTCTGCACCAACCGCACCCTCTCCGGGCGCAATTACCTGAACATCAAACAGAAATGAATACTTGTTGGATTCTCCACAGCAGCGTCCGCCGGCTTCGCAGGCAAAAATTTTTTTCATCATCTGTATATTTTCCCGGAAACCGGCCATACTATAACTAATCTCACAGGAAAACAGCTTCATCGAAGCGACCGGAAATGTTTCTTATGAGATTAGCGTATGCTCTTATCATTGGATCCCCCTCCAATGATAACACAAAAGATAAGATAAAATACTTATCCTCCCCTTTATAAAACCCCGTAGACTTGCGGAATCGCCTGTTTGCGGGGTTTTGTTGTTTTCTTCTTATTTCTACTTATTTCAATTCAAAATATATCTTCCGCTTACAAAAATGATTGCTATTAGCTGTGTCTTCAAATATAATGTAATTACCAGTCAGAACGATATGTGAAATCACAGTCAGATTTCTTTTATCTTGTTTTGTTATCGCATGTCTGTTTCTCTTGCGGCATCGACTTCAAAAGGATTGATCACAGCTGCTGTTATTTGCTGAGAAAACCGGCATCTGTACGGAAAAAATTTATAAATGAATAAGGATTATCTGTATGATACGCAAAACGCTGTTTGATTTAGTAGAGCCCCCAACCACTGAAAACCAAAAACAGGATATCTATGATATATTCATGTTTTTTGTGATTATTATTAGCCTGATTCCTCTGGCATTCAAAAATCACCATGCAGTTTTGCAGATTATTGATATTTTCTGCACTGTGATTTTTATTGTAGACTATATACTCCGGTGGATTACCGCCGACTATCGGCTGAATAAAGGAAAAGCATCCTTTTTCCTGCATCCGATTATGCCAATGTCCGTCATCGACCTTATTTCTATTCTGCCCGGACTGACTTCCCTGAACAGGAGTTTTCGGCTGCTGAAATTCTTTCGGTTGTTTCGGACGCTGCGGATTTTCAGAGTTTTTAAAGCTGCACGATATTCCAAAAATATCGCTATCATTTTAAAAGTATTCCGCAAACAGAAAGACTCCCTGCTGGTGGTATGCGGTCTGGCGGTTGGTTATATCATAGTGTCTGCCTTAATTATAATCAATGTGGAGCCGGATACATTCCATAATTTCTTCGAAGCAATGTACTGGGCAACCGTATCTCTCACTACTGTCGGATACGGTGATATATATGCCGTCTCCACCGCAGGTAAAATCATCACCATGATATCTTCCATCTTCGGTATCGCTATTGTTGCCCTGCCTGCCGGCATCATCACCGCCGGGTACATGGACGAGATAAATCAGGACAAAAAAGAGAAATCATCTTCTCCATGATTAAACTGTTTATATAATGTCAAAGAGAATTTCTTTAACGGGACAAATACAAATGAAGCTCATATCTACTGTCTGGTACGCCGATCAGTTAATTGGCAGACAGTAAAAATTTGATGATCGGATCAGTACTCACAAACAGTATAAGAACGTTTTCCAAAAAGGCGTTAAAGAAAATGTTTTTGTTTAGGAAATCTCAGCGTCGCTATGGAAATCAATCGTTTCATATGATATAGTGATATGTAAGATTTTAGACGAATTTGCGACCAACTGGAAAAATGAGGATTATGAAAAAAGTATCTCCATGATTTTTAGTTGTCTCTCCTGCGCGATGCCTTGGACGCAAAATGTCCAAAGGAATTCATCATTTTGAGGAACAGGCCCGTTTAAATCTGTCAATTTCATTGATAGAAGAAATCCAATGTGAATAATGACATAAGAGGTAGTATTACATGAAAACAAACGACAGACAGCTTACAGATTTAATGAAAGCCGTTGATAACGGTGCGGCACAACTGCCAGATTTCCAGCGAGGCTGGGTATGGGATGACGGACGCATAAAAGCACTGATACTCAGTGTCATCCACAGCTTTCCGGTTGGCGCAGCGATGTTCCTTGAATACGGAAATGAAAGCATTCATTTCAAACATAAACCGATCGAAGGTTCAGGTGCTAATCCGAATACCGAGCCAGATGAACTGATTCTTGACGGACAGCAGCGGCTGACATCTCTTTATAACGCCCTTTACAGCAAAGATCCTGTACATACGAAAACAGACAAGGGCAAAAAGATAGACAGGTATTATTTTCTGGATATTGAAAAAGCCATTGATCCGAACGCTGATGATGAAGATGTTGTCATTTCTATTCCCGCGACAAAGCAGGTAACCTCTGATTTCGGAAGGAAGATTGAAAAAGACCTCTCTACAAGACAAGATGAGTTTAAGTTGAAGATGTTCCCGCTTAATATCATCCTTAATTCCAGCGAAGAACAAGGCTGGCAAAATGAATATTATGCCTACTACAATTATGACCCAGCAGTCATTCAGCAGTTCACTGAGCTTTTCTCTAAAATTATTATGCCGACTCAGAAATACGCAATGCCAGTCATTTTGTTGGACAAGGAGACTCCCAAAGAGGCTGTCTGTCAGGTTTTTGAGAATGTCAATACCGGTGGTGTCTCCCTGACGGTTTTCGAACTCGTGACAGCAATATTTGCTATGGATGACTTCCCACTGCGTAAGGACTGGGAGGAACGCAAAGAAAGATATTTCTCAAGTGATTTACTGAATATTGTTACCGCCACCGACTTTTTGACTGCACTCACACTGCTCGCCTCCTTTAAAACAGGCGGAACGGTAAGCTGCAAAAAGAAAGATGTGCTGGCTTTACAACTAACAGCATACAAAAGGTATGCAGATGCCCTCTGCGAGGGATTTTCTATTGCAGACAGACTGCTGCAGGAGGAACGGGTTTTCTCAAGCCGTGATTTGCCATACAGTACACAGCTTATTCCTCTTGCGGCCATCTGCACCGTGCTAATGGAGGGAAACAAAATTTATACAACCACTGTCAAAAAGATGGTAAAACAGTGGTATTGGTGTGGTGTGTTTGGTGAACTGTACGGCTCCGCAAATGAAACGAGATACGCCAACGACATGACGCAGGTCATTAAATGGATTACAGATGGCGGCGACCTTCCGAAAACCATCACGGACTTCTTCTTTAATCCGACACGTCTGCTTGGTCTGCAATCGAGGCAGTCGGCAGCGTATAAAGGCATTATGGCACTGATACTGAAAAACCATGCCCGTGATTTCATCTCCGGGGCGGAAATGGATTTTTCGACATACTCAAACGAGAAAATTGATATACATCATATCTTCCCGAAAGACTATTGTCTCGGACAGAGATATGACAAATCCAAATGGAACAGTATTGTAAACAAAACACCGATTTCTGCAGGCAGCAATCGGGAAATTGGCGGCGTTGCACCATCCGTTTATCTTGCGAAGCTTGAAAAGAAAGGTTCTGTGTTGACATCTGATCTGAATGGCTATGTTGAGACACACTGGATTGACCATACTATGCTGAGAAATAATGAATTCCAAAATTTCATTATCGACCGTGCCAGGAAACTCCTGAGTGCGATTGAATCGGCTACCGGAAGGACGATAGCCGGCAAGGACTCCGACGAGGTGCGGCAGGCTTTTGGTGCCGCTCTGAATTAGAGGGAACCGCGCTTTTACAATCAAATATCCTTCACCGGGCAGCCGGGGGACGTGCTTTCACCCGTTCCGAGTCTTGCGGAAAGGGATAGTGTGAAAGAAAGTAGAAGAAAGCCATAAAGTGGCGCACTGAAACAAGCTATTGAAAAATAGCCTTTTGAGAAAAAGTTAATTTTAGAAACAGTAGGCTAAGAAGCAAGCAGGGGTTGTTCCATAAGCCCCTCTGCAATTAAAAGTTTCATAGCCTGTTTGATAGCCTTTTCCTTCTGTCTATTTTTTAAGGGTTCAGGCATGTCAATCTTGTAAAGATCGGTCGGATTCCATGCTTCTCCACTAGACAGCATCTGGTAGATGGCAGTGAGGATCATCCGGGCGATCGCAATGATGGCACGTTTCTTACCGCGGCGTTTC
>CANRIG010000052.1 GCA_947630595.1 uncultured Lachnospiraceae bacterium
AAAATGTATAATTCCCATAACCCTCGTAAAATCAGCCGATTTATTTATTTTAATTATTCTTCATGAAACAACCCTGTGATCGCCGGCTTCAGGAGCGGGAACAGAATCTTGAAAAATACTCCGAAATACGTGCAGCCGTCCATCGTCGCCGACTCGTCCAGCGAAACCGGCAGGTTTTCAAAGAACTGCAGGAACAGGTAAATGGATATGATATCCGTTCCCATGAGCACGATCATATAACCGTACAGATGATTGATCAGTCCGAGCGAATACATGATCTGGTAAATCGTCACCTGCATCGCGATGCCCGGAAGCAGGGAGGCAAACAGAAACAGATTCTCGATCAGCCCTCTCCCCGGGAATTTAAAGCGGTTGAGGATGTACGCCAGCATCGCGCTGATAAACACAGAGCAGACTAAAACGACGACCAGCACGACAAACGTGTTCAGGAAGCAGCGAAGCATGTTCGCCTTCGTGATCGCCTCCTTGAAGTTCCCCAGATACAGGAAGGACTTCGGAAGCTCAAGAACCGACCCGTGCGTGTACTCATCCTCCGTCTTGAACGCCGTGAACACGCAGACGACGACCGGCGTGACCGCCACCACGGAGGCGAGGATCAGAAGGACGTACTTTATCACGTCAAACACGGTGCCCACAAAGGACTTTTTCATCCGGATCATGCCGCCGCCCCCTTTCTCTGCAGCTTTTTCGCTTTCTTTTTCGCCTTCGCCGCGCTTGCGGACTCATCCTCCGTCCCGTTGTTGAACACGTACTTGAAGAACAGCTTCTGTCCGACGGTGCAGAGGATGATCAGCGCCAGCAGCACGATCGCCATCGCGCTCGCCAGTCCGACCTTCTGCGTCTCATGCGCCACGGAGTTCATCTGCACGAAGTAGGTCGCCGTTCCGAAGCTGCCGTTCGTGATTACGTACGGCGGCTCAAAAGCGGAGAGGCAGCCGCTGACGCAGAGGATGATGTTCAGCACAATGATCGACTTGATGCTCGGAAGAATGATGTAGCGGAACTGCTGCCAGCGGTTGCAGCCGTCCAGCGCCGCCGCCTCGTACAGATCCGAGTCCACGGACATCATCGCGCCCAGGAACAGAATGACGTTCTGTCCGGTGTAGCGCCAGACCGAAGTCGCCGCCAGGGCAATGTTGTTGATCTTCGTATCCTGCAGCCACAGGGGAAGGTTTTCCAGCTTCATCCCGAACATCTGCAGAATCGTATCCAGCACGTAGCCGTGGAAGTAAAAGAATTTGAAAATGAATCCGATTGCGATGCCGCAGATCAGATACGGGAAAAACATCGCCGCCTTGAAGACGCTTTCTCCCTTCACCTTAAACACAAACAGGCTTGCAAACAGCAGTGCCAGAGCAAGCTGCACCACGCCGCCGCCCATATAGTACAGGCTGACCAGAAGCGACCCAAACAGGTCTTTGTTCTGGAAAACCCGGCGGTAATTGGCCAGTCCCACAAATCTGCGCTCCCCGATATATTTCATATTGTAGAAAGAGAACTGAATCATCTTTGCAAACGGAATATAGGTAAAAAGAAGGAGCAGCAGCAGCGGCACCGCCATAAAAGTGACTATGATGAGGACGCGCTGCACATCCCGTTTCAGAATCCACTGTTTGAAAGAGGATGGAGCGGAACCAGTCTGTTTATTCATATGTTTTACCTCTTTCTTACTCGGTAACTTCTACACCCACAAAATCCTGAGCCTCGGTCCATCTCTCGTTCCACTCGTCCATGATCTCGTCGAACGGCGTGCCTGCGAGAGCGCCTTCCACAACCTTTGCAACGTTGGCGTCGGTCAGAACCTCAGATTCGTTTGCAACCTCGTTCTTCAGGCCGGGCTCTTCTTCCTTTGCGTTCGTCATCATCTCCAGGCCGTCAAAGTTTGCCAGGCTGTCCGGCACCGCCTGATCCTTGCGCTCCGGAATGTTGCCTTCGTCCGCCATGATCGGGGATTCCTCGATCAGCCATTTTACGTATACCATGGAAGCCAGCTGGTTGTCCGCGCTGGACTGGTTGTTGATGCCGTAGCAGTAGTTGGAGTTCACCAGAAGCGCCTGCACGCCGTTGACCGTGATCGGCATCGGGATGTAGTCGATGGCGTCCGGATCCTCCGCCAGATCTTTGCACTGATTGATCGCCCAGCTCTGCAGAACCATCGTGGCGATCTCGCCGCTGCCGATTCTCGCCTTTGAGCTTTCCCAGTCGGTGGATGCCGGGTCTTCCTCGACCAGTCCGCGCGCCACCGGCTCATACAGCATGTAGAACAGCGCGTACGGGCCGTACATGCCGTCCTCCGGCTTTGCAAACGGGTTTGCCTTGTGCGGCATTATGTTCTCCGCGTAATCGGGGTCTGCGTTGGACGGGATTCCGATATAGCCTGTCCACTGTCCCAGAGGCCAGCCGTCCGCAAAGTTCGTGTACAGCGGAATCGCATCGGTGTTGTCTTTGATCAGCTGCAGATCGTCGATAAACTCCTCCGGGGTCGTGGGATACTCGGTGATTCCGGCCTCGGCCCACACATTCTTGTTGATCAGAATGCCCGGCGTGTTTCCGCCGTTCGGGATGCCGTACACGGTGTCCCCGTCCGAGTTCGCGTTCATATTATAGTAGATTTCCTCCATCGCGTCGTAAGCGCCGAGCGGTGCAAAATACGTGGAAAGCTCTGTCTTTTCCACCGTGTCCGGGATAAAGCAGATGTCGCCCCAGTCGCCGCTCGTCAGGCGGAGCGTCACCGCCTCCGCATAATCGCTGACCGCCTCATAGGTCACATGGATGTTCGGGAATTTCTCGCTGAACAGCTCCGCGTAACCGGCGTATACGGTGTCCACGATATCCGTGCGGTCCGTGAGAATCTTGATGTCCGCCTCCAGATCCGTGTAATCTTCGATGTTCAGCTCATTGAACGCGGGCAGTTCCTCTGCCATGGCGCTGCCGCCGAAAACCGCCATTGAGACAGCCGCCGCTGCCAGTCCTGTTACTACGCTTCTCTTTTTCATAAGAATCCTCCTTTAATTAAATTAAGTTTTATTTGTTGCTTTTTTACTTTAAAAATACTATAGCATCATTCTTTCGCTTTTCAATCACTGAATCTTGCTTTTTATCTTCTTTTCTTGTGTTTCTTAAATTATTGTAAAATTAACACACATTTTAAGCAATTAAACTGTGCAACTTTTCTATTTATCTTTGTGCAAAATGGAATTATAATCATTCTGGAAACAGAGAATATTTTAAGTTAAATTAACTAAAGAAATGATCGAATCCTGTGAAGAACTCAAGAAGGCCATCCAGCCTTTAAACATTGCAAATTTCCGGTACAGCGCAAACGACTGTCTGCCCGTCTGCTACCGGTATGACAGCCGGCTTCTGTCCGCGGTGCAGCCGGAGCGTCACCTGCGGCTGATCGGAGGCGGGCGCCTCGACGTCCAGGCGCCGTTCGCCATAACGGTCCGGCCGACGGACAGCCTTTTCCTGCTCTGCTCGCTGCGCGGAAGCGGACAGCTGACCTTCGGCCGGTCTGTACAGCCGATCGGCGGCGGCACCATCGCGCTCTTTCACTGCAGCGCCCCCTGGCAGCTGTATTCCACGCTGCTGCCCTGGTCTTTCCGGCTGTTTTTTGCGGCGGGCCCGGAGCTGCAGAATTTTCTCCCGTTTCTGGACCGGCCTTACCTCACGACCAGACAGGACAGCCCCGCGATGGCCTCCGCCGTGGAGGAGCTGGCCGCCTGCCCTGAAACCGTCAGCCTGCCCGCGCTGCTCGGCGTTCACCGGCTGCTCACGAATCTGCTCACGGATGCCTGTCTGTCCGCGCTCCCCGAAGACCGGGAGCCGCAGGAGGCCATCCCCTCCTATCTGCGCGACTTCCACGCGTACGTCCACGACTGCCGGAACCTGACCTTTTCCCTCGCGGACCTGGAAGCTCTGTACGGGGTCAGCCGCTACCGCCTGTGCCGCGAATACAGCGCCGCGTTTCATATCTCTCCGCTGAAGGATTTCAATCAGGTCCGCATCGCGGAGGCAAAAAAACTGCTGCTGAACACGCGCCTGCAGGTGCAGGAAATCAGCAGCAGACTTGGCTACGAAAACATCAATCACTTTATCCGTCTGTTTAAGGCACAGACCGGCCTCACCCCGGGAGCCTTCCGCGCCCGCTCCGTCAGACATAAGGAACCGGAGCCCCGATCCTGACCGCGCTGCTGCGCTCGATAAAGGCGCCTCCGACCACCGTGACGTTGCCGGAAAAGGAAGGGTTGTCCATTTTTTGGAAAATCCGGCTGACCGCCCTGTTCACCATCATTTTTACGTTGATTTCATAGGTCGTAATCCCCGCGTCCGGAATCCCGCCCGGCAGGTGGTTGTCGAATCCCACGACGGAAATGTCCTCCGGCACGCGCAGCCCCCGTCCGGCCAGCGCCGCAATCAGGCTGTTGGCCGTGAGGTCGCAGTTGCAGAAATAGGCGGTCGGCAGTTCCCTGCCGGCCCCGCCCTCCGGCAGCCGCAGCATACCGCTTTTCAGCAGCCTGCCGCTCGCACGGTCGCGGTCCGGAATAATCCAGTCATAATTCACTGCGATTCCATGCTGCAGCAGCGCCTTGACATAGCCCAGATAGCGGTCGTCGATGCTGGAGGTCGCCAGCAGCGTCCCCACATAGCCGATTCTCCTGTGGCCCAGCGACAGCAGGTAGCTGGTCATCACGCAGCCGCCGCCGATATTGTCGCTGATCACCGCGTCGTCCCGTTCGGATTCCACCTCGGAGTCCAGGCAGACTAACGGCATCGTCCGCTCCGGGGCATTGTGCAGCAGCTCCATATAGGAGCGCCGGAACGTTCCCACGATGATAATGCCGTCCGAGCGCTGGCCGGTGATAATTCTGGGCAGTACGTTGTCCGCCTCCTTCTCCGCGCTGATCACCTCCAGAAGCGGCGTGCTGTCTTTTTCCGTAATCCGTCCCGCCAGCTGCCGGTACAAAGACCAGTAAAACGACTGGTGCTCGTCCAGAAAGCGCTCCGCAATGATAATGCCGATGGTGTGGGATACCCGCATATTGTGGGCCCGGCTGCTCTTCTGGTAGCCCATCTCGCTGGCGGTGCGCTGAATCTGTTCCCTGAGCTGCCCGCTGACCCCTTTCTGGTCCCGCAGCGCCTTGGAAACGGTCACGACGCTCACGCCGAGCGCTTTCCCGATATCCTCCATAGTAACTTTTTTTCTCATGGCTCCGTCCTATATGCTCCTTACGCTCATTCTCTCTGTGATATGGCTGTCCACATAGCGGACGTCATACGGCCGCCTGGGCGCGCGGATCCTCCGCAGCACCATCTGCACGGCCTCCTTCGCCATCTCCGGCATATCCACGTGGTAGGAAGTCAGCTTTTCCGAAAACGCATTGCCGTACAGGTAGTCGTCATAGCCGATGAGCGACAGATCTTCCGGCACGCGCAGGCCCCGCCCCGTCAGCTCGTTATACAGCAGGCCGGCGGAGTAATCGCTGCTGCACACAAAGGCGGTCGGCAGCTTCGCCGGCAGCGCAATCCGGGGCGTCTCCGTCCGCAGATCGCGGTCCTCCAGCAGCCACTCCCGCACGACCGGAAGGCCGTGCTCCCGCATGCATCTGCAGAATCCGTAATAGCGTTCCACCACATTGCGGGACGTCCGCCCTGTCCCGACAAACCCGATGTCCCGGTGGCCGCGGTCAATCAGATAGCCGGTAATCCGGTATGCGCCCGTATAATTGTCGGACAGCACCGCGTCGCAGCGATACCCCGGGCGGTAAAAATCCAGCAGAACCACGGGCCCTTTCACGCTTCTCAGGATGCGCTTCATCAGCTCGTCCCCGATTCGCCCGATGACGATAAACCCGTCCGTCTCGTTCTTGGAGCTCAGCAGCGAGGACAGAAAGGCTTCCTCGTCCCAGTTCAGCATTTTCAGCATCGTCAGCACGTTTCTCCGGGCCGCCGCGTCGATCGTACTCTGATACATTTCCCAGTAAAAGGAACTGCCCTCGCTCATATACTGGATGGACGCGATGATGCCGAGCGTGATCACCTTTTCCTCCGCCGGCTTTTCCGTCTCCGCAAAATCGTAGCCCAGCTCCTCAGCCTTTTCCAGCACCTGACGCCTGAGCTCCTCCCCGACGCCCTTTTTTCCAGCCATCGCATTTGACACGGTGACTGCGCTTGTGTTCAGCGCTTCCGCTATCTCGCGCATCGTTACCTGTTTCTTCATATTCTTATGCTCTCTTTATACCGTCTTTGTGATAAAAGGCCGCGCTAAGCCGTGCCGCCCTCCGTGATCTCTCCCGAAACCAGATGCACGCCCTCCGCCGTTTCCCTGCGGCTGCGGCGGTTCCGCAGCACCGCGCAGCACTGTTCCAGAAGCCGTTTCTCATCGTTTTCATAGGCTGTGACCGGGCCCCGGCCCTGCGGACAGGGTTCCGCCCCGGCCCGGTAGCCGACCACGGCGGCGTCCTCCGGCACCCGGATTTGTTTCCGGGTCAGCATATCCAGCAGCGCATACGCCGTCTTCATGTCCCCGCAGAAAAAGGCGGTCCGCAGCGGCTTTTCGCCGTCCTGCTTTACACTGTCCTGCTCTGCGCTGTCCTGCCCTGCACCGTCCGGCTCTTTTCCTTCTGCCGCCCGGGCCCGGATGCAGCGCCGCAGCTCCCGGAGGGTCAGAACATGCTCCTCCTCCGTGTCAAACGGCTGCGCCTGCTCCGCAATCTGTCCGCGGTGCAGCGTCTCCAGATACCGTTCGCTGCGGTACCCCAGCAGCCGGTCCTCCCGCATGGCGGCCTCCGCCCAGGACGCAGAACCGTCCGCGTCCGGCTTTACGTACAGGATACGCTCATAGCCCTTTCCGCGCAGATACTGCACCACGGCCTGCGCCCCGTGGAATCCGTCGTCCGTCACATAGTCCATCGGCACGCGCCGGTCAAAAAAACCGGCCCCGACGGCGGGCCCTCCGGCTTTTTCCCACAGAGCCAGCAGCTCCTCTGACGGAAACGGTTCGGGGATCAGGATTCCCGGGCAGCGCTCCGCCTGCGCACAGGCGCCGCTCAGCGCCTCGTCCAGCGTATAATACTCCGGCTGAAAGCCCTGCTCCTGAACGGTTTTGGTGAAGCGCTCCGCTCTGTCCGCGCTCCACCGGGCCGGCGTCACAACAAGCAGCCGGTCCGGCGGGCCGTCCGCCTCGTCCTTCCCCATCTCGTATCCCATCTCCGCAGCCGTCCGGCGAACCTTCAAAATCAGGTCGGTGCTGACGCCTTTCCGCCCCGCCAGCGCGTTTGACACGCTGACATTGCTGATCCCCAGAGCCCTCGCGATGTCGGTCTGATTGATTTTCTTTTTCGGACGCATGGTATTTCCTTTTCTGTTTAATTTAATTTAAATTACTTAATATTTAAATTGTAATCAGCTTAAATTAACTTGTCAATACCAATCGTGGGAAAAATGTACGAAATGAGAACAAAAAAACCCATGAAAAAAGCAGGCTGCCGCAAATCCGGCTGTTCACCCTGGCCCTGTTCCATGTGAACAACGAATTACGGCAGCCTGCCAAACTTTAACCTTTATATGCGGGCCAGCGCAGCGAACTGCGCTTTCAGCGCCTGATAGGAATCGAGATAGATCCGGTACATTTCCTGATAGGGTTCGATCCACTCCTGCACCGGCTCAACCGTGCGCTTGATGCGGAAGCCGGCCTGCGCCGCCTCCCGGACGGACGCGTATTCTCCCATGTAGGCGGCGTTGACGTAGGACAGCCCGCCCGGCGCGCCCAGATTCATCACCGGCAGCTTGATCTCCTTCTGAATGATGGAAGCCTTGATTTTCAGCCAGATGTCGCTCTTGCTGCAGCCGCCACAGCAGATGATGTCCCGGATGGGAATGCCCGCCTTCACCGCCTGGTCCAGATTGTCCTGGAGCGCAAAGCAGGCCCCCTCCATGATCGCACGCATCAAATCCGCGCGCACGCTGTTCATCGTCAGGCCCATGAACATGCCCCGCGCGTCCGGGTCCCAGATCGGCGCCCGCTCGCCTTCCAGATAAGGCAGAAAGATGATTCTGGACGGCTCTTTCGCATACGCCTCGATCTCGCGGTTGATTCTGTCGTAGGAATCCTTCTGCTCCGTCTCGCCGCCGTAGAGCGCGTCGCGGAACCATTTCAGGGAGCCTCCGGCCGTGTTCATGGCGCCGTACAGAATCGTGCTTCCTTTCTCATAGCCGCGCAGGTAGGAGAGATTTTCCTCCGTCACCAGGCGGTCAAAGCCGAACAGCACGACGGAGCTGGTGCCGGTCATCTCGGCCACCTGGCCGCTGCCGTCCACGCCCACCTCCAGGCCGGTCGCGGTCGCGTCCACCATGCCGGCGAGCACCACCGTCTCCGTGGAAAGCCCGGTCTGCTCCGCGGCCTCCTTCGACACGGTCCCCAGCGGTTCCCCGCATTCGTAAATATCCGGCATCAGGGAAAGGTCCGCGCCGATGGCGTCCAGCAGTTCCCGGCTCCAGCAGTTTTTGCGGATGTCGTAGAGCTGTGTGATCGACGCGTGGGACATGTCGATGGAAAACACGCCCGTAAGCCGGAGATTGATGTATCCGTTCACCTGCAGCACCTTGTGGCACCGCTCCATCAGCTGCGGCCGGTTTTTGAGGAACCACATCAGCTCCGTCATCGTAAAATAGGTGTCGAGCCGGTTGCCCGTAATGTCAAAGACCTTCTTTTCCCCGATCGTGCTGCGGATGTATTCATACTCGTTTTTGCTCCGCCGGTCCATCCAGATCAGCGCGTCGTGGAGCGGGCGGCCTTCCCGGTCCACCGGGAGCACCGCCGGCGCCTGGCTGCTCACGGAAATCACGCGGATGTCCCGCGGATGAACCTGACTCTTTCTCAGCAGTTCCCGGATGGATTTGACCACTCCGTCCCACCAGCTGTCCGGGTTCTGCTGCACCCAGGACGGCTTCACATGGACGGTCTCATACTCCTCGGAGGCCTCCGCAACCACCTCCGGGCCTTCTTTGAATAAAATACATTTTACCGTCGTCGTCCCGATATCGATTCCAATCGAATACCGCATACCAATACCTCCTCCTGCAGGCCGCCCCAGGCCCGCGCCTGCGCCGTCCCGCTTTATATTCGCAAACGGCGCCGCACCCCCACATTTACGACGCCGTTTTGTCCGCCAAAAACCGGCTCCCGGTCAGCCGAGCACCTCCGGATTGCAGAGGAACCGCGGCTTTTCGCCCGCCAGCAGTTTTTTCACATCGTTGAGCGTAATCTCCGTCTGATGTCCGACAATGTCCCTTGCGGAACCCGCGAGATGCGGCGTCAGCACCACGTTGCGCAGGGACAGGAATTTGTTCCCCGCCGGAATCGGCTCGACCGGATACACATCCAGGCCGGCGCCCGCAATCCGCTTCTCGACCAGCGCGTCGTACAGCGCGTCGTAATCCAGCACCTTCGCCCGCGCCGTGTTGACAAAGTAAGCCGTCGGCTTCATGAGCGCGATCATCTCGCGGCTCACAAGCCCGATCGTCTCCGGCACCACATTGCAGTTGACGCTGATAAAATCGGACTCCTTCATCAGCGTTTCCAGATCAGTCTTCTTTGCGCCCAGGTAATCCATCGCCTCCTGGCTGACGTACGGATCGTACACCAGCACGTCCATCTCCAGCCCGCGGGCGCGCTTCGCCACCTCGCGGCCGATCATGCCGAAGCCGATCTGGCCGAAGGTCTTGCCGTACATCTCCGGGCCGCCGCCGTACAGCGCAAACGGCGCGGTCGGGTCCATCGACCACTCGGACATGGTCTCCGCGCGCTTGCCGCCCCCGTCGTTGTAGGTCACGCCCGTCAGCTCGTCCGTGTATTTCAGCAGATGATCCGTCAGGCTCATGTTTTTGGACACGCACATCAGCAGCGCGATCGTATGCTCCGCGACCGCGATCGCATTCCGCCCCGCGGCCCGCAGCACCGGGATTTTCCGCGCCGTCGCGGCCTCGATGTCGATGCTGGCGAACGCCTCGTTGCGGCAGCACACGATGATCTTCAGCTGATCCGCCGCATCGATCACCTCTTTCGTGATGTCCTCAAACTCCGTGATCAGAAGTTCGATGCCTTTGATTTTTTCTTTCATCTCCGGAACCGGCATCTTCTCCCCGGTCACCCCGTAACCGGCGAAAGAATAATCGGTCGTAATCGTTTCCAGCAAATCCAGATAATTTCTGTCAAATCTGGCTGTAATCAGTGTTTTCATGCTCCTTCTCCTCCCGTTTTTTGAAATAGGAAACTCTGCAGCCTCGCTGTTTTTTTAATTATACCATCACCTGCAGTAAAATATCAAGACAAAAGTAATTATAAATTACATTTGTCCGTCCTGTTTTTTGCTGTTTTCTGCCGTTTTCTCCGGTTCCTCCTTTCTAAGACGGCCGGTTCTCCTCGCCCCACACGCAGAGCTTGTCCAGCACCTCCATCAGAGATCTGCCCCGCCCGGTGAGCGAATACTCCACCTTCGGCGGAATCTGCGGGTATTCCCGGCGCGCAATCAGGCCGTCCGCCTCCAGCTCCTTCAGGTTTACGCTCAGCGTCTTGTCGGAAATGGATTTCAGATAGCGTTTCAGCTCGTTGAACCGCACCACTTTAAATTCCATCAGGCAGTACAGGATCACGGGCTTGTGCTTTCCGGAAATAAGGGATAACGTGTAATGAAAACCGGTCTCCTCAAAATTTGCCTGTTCGATGTAATGTTTTATCATATTGCTTTCCTCTGAGATAGTGCCTTACTAAAATATCAGTACTTGTTCTTTTTCTGTTACTGATTATAATTATATCTAACGGCACACAGTTGTCAATATAATAGAAGGAAAAGAGGTTTTATCATGAGAAAGAAGCTGAAGATCACCGAGGGCATTTTCCCGATGCCGGTACTGATGGTAGCTACCTACAACGACGACGGGAGCGTAAACGTTATGAACGCCGCCTGGGGCACCATGCAGGAGCGCGACACAGTGGCCCTGAATCTGACCGAAAGCCATAAGACGGTAAAGAACATCAAAGCGAGAGGGGCCTTCACAGTGAGCATCGCCGACGCCGCCCACGTGACCGAAGCCGACTATTTCGGCGTCGCCTCCGGCAACAAGGTCGCTGACAAGCTGAAACAGGCCGGCCTCACCGCCGGCAAAGCGGAGACGGTGGACGCCCCCGTCATCAACGAATTTCCGCTCTGCCTGGAATGCGAATTTATCGAGTACCAGAAGAACGAGTACGGCTGCGGCGTGATCGGTAAAGTAGTGAACGTCACCGCCGATGAGCGCGTCATGCCGGACGGAAAGCTCGACATGTCCCTGGTCAGCGCCATCGCTTTCGACCCGTACACCCACGGCTACTACAGGGTGGCTGAGCGGGTCGGCGAGGCCTTTCAGGACGGGCTGAAGCTGAAATAGGAAAAAACATGAACACCGGAAGCTCCCTTTTCCGAGTCTGGCGGATCTGTGGGAGTCCGGTGTTTTTCTTTTAAATATTTTCATATATTATGTTGCAATAATGTTTTGTCTGTGATATTATAGGAAAAACAAATGATAAAGCAAATCCAGCGGAATTCTTCGCGTTTTCCCCGTTTGAAAAGCAGAAGCAGATATGTTAGTATAGAGGAGGAACCGATGAGCAGACAACACAATATTGCACCCATAGTACCGTTGAAGGAGCTGAACCTTACCAACCGCTTTCTTTTTGACGTGGTCATGGAGGATCCGCAGACGCAGCAGGATGCAAAGGCACAAAGCGACCGGATCCGCCGTATCCACGAGAGGGTTTGCAGGGTGCGCTCCAGTGAAAAGATTGGAGTGAAGTATATGCAGGCATGGGAAGAGAGATACTACGATATGCAGGATGCAAAGGCTGAGGGGATAACCGAGGGCCGTTCGGAGGTGATCCGGGCTCTGATTGAGATGTGCGCGGAAATCGGCCTTTCCAGAAAAGATACGGAAGATAAAATAAAGGAAAAACTGCAGATAGAGGATGCGGCTGCCCTGGACTATCTGGATTTGTACTGGCCAAAGCAGCCATAGGGTCATCCCATCAAAAGCCCGCCATTTACGTGGAGGTTCAGGCCGGTGATGTACGCCGCGTCGTCGCTGGCGAGAAAGACCGCCGCGGAGCCGACCTCCTCCGGCAGTCCGAACCGTCTCAGGGGAGTGGCGGCAAGCCATTCCTCCGCGCGGGTCTCAAAGTCGCCGCGAATCATATCGGTGACGATGCGGCCCGGCGAAATTGCGTTCACCGTGATCCCCAGGGGGCCGAATTCCTTGGCCAGGGCGTAGGTGAGCCCGAGCAGGCCGGATTTGGAAGCGCAGTAAGCGACGCGGTTTCGGGAGCCGGTCAGCGCGGCCTGGGAGCTGATGCTGATGATACGCCCGCAGCGGCTTTCCTTCAGGGCGTCCAGGCAGGTCTGGACAGCCAGATAGGCGGAAGTGAGGTTGGTGGTGAGAATCCGGTTCCACTCCGCCTCTTTCAGCTCGCTGATCGGGCAGTTCTGCATGACACCGGCGCAGTTGACCAGGATATCGAGGCCGCCGAGCTCCCGAACCGCCTCCTCACAGAGCCGGATTACATCCCGCGGCTCGGCCAGATCGGCGCGGAGAGCGACGGCTTTTCTTCCGGCGCTTCGGATGTGCTCCGCCAGCTCCAGCGCCGGCGCTTCCGAGGTCAGGTAGCTGACCGCCACATCACAGCCCTCTGCGGCAAAAGCCTCGGCAATCGCCCTGCCGATGCCGCGGGAGCCTCCGGTAATCAAAGCGCGTCTGTTTAAAAGTCTCATGGGAATTCCTCCGTAAAATTTTTCTGCTGTGCAAAAAGTGCCCCTGAAACGTCCGCGCAGGGCAATCCGCCCGCGACACCCACTCATCTATATAGGTAAAATTTTCTTAAATTATATCTTCTTTATAAGGAAAAAACAAGTCTGTATGCGCCCCTCCTCAAACCGGAATCCGCAGCGTCTGACCGACCAGAATCATGCTGCCGGTCAGCCCGTTTGCCCGCTGAATTGCCTCCACCGTAGTCTCGAAGCGCCGCGCGATAAGCCACAGCGAGTCTCCCGGCTGGACGATATAGAAGATTGTATCCGTGCCAGTATCCGGCCCGGGCGCTGGAACGTTTTCTTCGATGCCCAGATAACGGCGATACAGCGCCTGCCAGGTCTGCGCGCCGACGATTCCGTCCGGCGTCAGCCCTGCTGCCCGCTGAAACGCGACGACCGCCTGCCTGGTTTCGCTGCCGAAGATGCCGTCCTGCGCCGGGGCCGGAATGGCCGGATTATACTGCGCGATTACGTTCAGCAGGTACTGCAGCGTCACCACATCCTGGCCGCGCGAGCCCTGCCGCAGCACCGCAGCGGGCGGAACCGTGCCGATGCCGAGGCTTGTGCCCTCGCTCTCCAGCTCCGCCAGCCGGGTCACCGCCGTGTACAGGCTGGACAGCTTATACCAAGTCGTTTTCCCCACGATGCCGTCAGCCGTCAGATTGAAGATGCTCTGGAACTTCCGCACCGCCGCCTGTGTGCTTTCGCCAAATGTGCCCGAAGCATCCGTGATGGCCGGAATGGCCGGATAATTGCGCCGGATTCTCTCCAGGTAAGCCTGAATTGTCTGCACATCCAGCCCGGAGCTTCCGACGCGCAGCGCCGTCCCGGGATAGGACGACAGGGCGTTTGTGACAATGTTGGTCCTTGCAATCTCGATGTCGTCCGGATAATAATACCGCAGAATCTGCAGCGGAGAGTAGCCGCGGCTGGCCAGTGTGACGGTCCCCCACTGGGACAGGCCCCTGCAGATCACTGTCGTCCCGTTGCAGAACGAGGTAAAATAGGGCGCGTTCTGTCCCTGCCTCCGGACATATTCCCCGTATAGCTCGTCGGCCGCCCTGCTGATCGAGCTGTAAACCGGCCGCCCGGGCACGTAATACTGATCATACGCGGTGCTGTTCGTAATGTCAAACTCATAACCGCGGCTCCGGTACCATTCCGTGTAAACGCGGTTCAGCGCAAACGTCATGATCGCGTAAATATTGGCTTTCAGGGCCGCCTCCGGCCAGGTGGGGTAAATTTCGCTGCCCGCAGCATTTTTGACGTAATCCAGAAACGGAACCTGCACATTCGCCGCCGGCTCATCCGGCACGCCCAGATGCACCGTGATCGGATTGGGAATTACCACCTGGCGCAGCACGCGCGGCTCTGCGGCGTTTCCCTCCTGCTCCTGCCGGCACGGAAAGTCCGCGGCAGGCGCTCCGACGTCCAATACCTCCATGGTCTGAGACCGTTCCCGCTCCTGCAGCGGCGCAGGCATGACCGGCAATTCCGCCGTCTCCCCGTCAAACACCGGAATCTTCTCAACGGAAACCGGTTCAAAGCCCTCCGCTTCCACCATCACACTGTATTCCGCATAAGGCTTCCCCAGATAATTCGGGTTCTGTGAAAAACTCCTGTCCGGCGCTTCCAGCGAAACGGCCTGTGTCTCCCCGCTCTCATCCGTGACCAGATGATAGAGCGCGTTTCCCTCGTCGTCCAGCACCCAGACCCGGGCGCCCTCAAGCGGAACGGCGTCCTGCGCGGTCCGCGCCTGTATCTGCAGATATCCGATAGCCATATTCGTTTCGTTTCCTTTTTCTGATTGCTATATCATATGAAACTTGATACAAAAAGTGTTCCATCCGTCCTTTCCCCGGATGCCGCGTCAAACAAGTCACATATTATTCCATACGGCCCACGTTTTGTACAGATCCAGCGCGGCGCGGTTTTTTCTGATGTACCCATATCTTATGTTCGACGCATAGCTGACGTAAAGAAGACACAAAGATATTGCCACATGCAGATTTACATTCTCCGCAAAATAAGATATGATGGATATAATAAATCCGCTTCCGGCAGCGAACCGCGCAGAAGCGGCCGAACGTAAAATTATAAGACGGAGGACAACATTTATGGAAACAAATGAAACCGCTGTAAACAGTATCCGGCATCAGGTACTGCTTGAGACGGCAAAGCTGGCGTGGGCGGGCGAGCTGGAGGAAAAGCGCGACGGGATTCCGTACAAAATCATACCCGGGCCGCAGGCCAGATTCCGCTGCTGCATCTATAAAGAGCGGGAAATCATACGGCAGAGAGTCCGTCTGGCCGAGGGAAAATGTCCCACGGACCGGGACTCCTCCAATGTAATCCAGGTCATCAACGCGGCCTGCGAGGAGTGTCCGATCGCCTCCTATCTGGTGACGGACAACTGCCGCAAATGCCTGGGAAAAGCGTGCCAGCGCGCCTGCAGTTTCGGCGCGATCTCCATGGGAGACGCCCGCGCGTACATCGATCCCATGAAATGCAAGGAATGCGGCAAGTGCGCGCAGGCCTGCCCGTACAGCGCCATCGCCCATCTGGAAAGGCCCTGCAAAAAGGCCTGCCCGGTGGACGCAATCTCCTATAACGAGTACGGCATCTGTGTGATCAACGAAAATAAATGCATCGCCTGCGGCAGCTGCGTGGACCGGTGTCCGTTCGGCGCGATTGCACCGAAAGTGGCGATGGTGTCCGTGATCAACGAGATTCGCGCGGGGAAGCGCGTGGTGGCTATGCTGGCTCCGGCCACCGAGGGTCAGTTCGGCCCCGGCATTACGATGGCCAGCTGGAAAACGGCCCTGAAAAAAGTTGGCTTTTCGGATATGGTCGAGGTAGGTCTGGGCGGCGACATGACGGCGGCAGCCGAAGCGGAGGAATGGGCGGAAGCATACAAAGAGGGCAAAAAAATGACGACCTCCTGCTGCCCGGCGTTCGTGAATATGATACGCCTTCATTTCCCGCAGCTTCTGGACCATATGTCCACGACGGTGTCTCCGATGTGCGCCGTGTCCCGCTTCCTGAAAATGCAGGACCCGCAGACGGTCACCGTATTCATCGGCCCGTGCATGGCCAAGAAGAGCGAGGCGCAGGATCACGGAATCGAGGGCAACGCGGATTACGTGATGACCTACGGCGAGGTGCGCTCCATGATGTACGCAAAGGACATCGAACTCGAGCCGGAGGATAATACCTATCAGGAGAGCTCGACCTACGGCAAGCGCTTCGGCAACAGCGGCGGCGTAACGGCGGCCGTCCTCCAGTGCTTTGAGGAGATGGAAGAAGACGTCAAGCCGACCGTCCTGAAATGCAATGGCGCAGCCGAGTGCAAAAAGGCGCTCCTGCTGCTGAAAGTGGGAAGGCTGCCTGAAGACTTTGTGGAAGGCATGGCCTGTGTAGGCGGCTGCGTGGGCGGCCCGAGCAAAAACATGCCGGAAAAAGACGCGAAAAAGACGCGCGACGCCATGATCGGAGAAGCCGACGCCCGCCGGGTTCACGAAAACCTGGCAGCGCTCGGCGCAGATAAGGTGCCGATGCACCGGTAAGAGAATTTGAGAAGGACTGTCTTAAAACATCAGACAGGGCCTGGCACAATCCAGTTGTGCCAGGCCCGTCATATTTTACAGCATCTTCCCCGCCTTACTCTTTTGAAATCCCATCCGTTTTTATGATGAATTTCACCTCTCCGTCCATCTCGTCGGAGATTCCGGCAAACGATTTATAATCATTCCCGGCATCCTGCACCAGGTGGAGACGGTCTACAAACTGATCCATATCGTCAAGGAAAATTTCTCCCAGCTTTTTGATTCCGTCTTCATTCAGTTCCTCCATGCCGTCCCTGAGGTCTTCCGCTCCATCTTTCAGTTCCTCGACGCCGTCTGAAAGCTCATCCGCGCCGTCCGACAGTTCCTCCGCCCCGTCGATCAGCTTCGGGGAATTGGAGTTCAGTTCCGAAACCCCGGACTGCAAAGACGCCGCGCCGCTGTCGAGCGCCGCCGCACCGTTTACCAGAGCGCCCGCGCCCGAAGCCAGACGGTTCGTGCCGTCGGACAGCGTTTTCGCGCCCGACGATAAGGAGTCCGCCCCTGTATTCAGGCTTTTCGCGCCGGAGGAAAGGTCTGTCATTCCGTCGTTCAGCTCCTTTGTGCCGTCATACAGCTTTTGAATTCCCTGCGAGAGCTGCCCTGCTCCCTCTGACAGCTGACTGCTGCCCGTTTTCGCTTCTTCCGCGCCTTCGTTTAACGCATCCGTGCCTTCCGTGACGGACACCGCTCCCGCGGCTAACTGTTCCGTTCCCGCTTTCAGAGCCGCAGTTCCCGCTTTCAGATTGCCGGCGCCCTCCGCCAGCGTACTCATGCCGGCCGCCAGCTGTCCGCTTCCCGCGCTCAGAGCCCTCGCGCCGCCCAGCAGCGTGCCGGCATCCGTCGTATCCATGCTGCCGACGCCCTGATATAACTGATCGACTGCCGCCGCCAGCTGTCCGAAGGAACCCGGATTCTCCGCTCCATCTCCCAGCAGCGACTTTTTCAGTGTTTCGATGCTCGCTGTCAGTCCCGGCGTCTTCATCGCCGAGCTGCCGGCTTCAATAACTTTTATTGTCTCTGCATTTGCGCAAAGATTTTCCAATGCCGTTAATGCTGCTTTCTGGTCCACTGCCAGATTCCGCGTTTTGCGGTTCCCGAGCGCGATGGATGCCGTCTGTCGGTTCGGCACGCACGCTTCGTCCGGCGGCGTCTGTCCGGACAGCTGCTCCTCATACCAGGCGATCACCGCCTCATAATCCGCAATCGTTTTTTCATAGGATTCGATTGCCGCCCGGCAGCTTTCCGCAGAACTCTGATAGCCCGCCGCGGCGGATCTGTAGTTTTCCGCGGCCGACTGGTACTGATTCGCCGCAGACTCATAGCCTTCGTTCGCGCTCTGATATCCGCCCGCGACCGACGCGGCCGCGACCTGCGCGTCATCCACATATCCGGCGTACTCCGACAGGCCGATGGTATCCAGCGTACTGCGAATACCCGACAGCATCGGCGTATACGCGTTCACCGTATTCTGATAAAGCTCGCCCGCCGACGCAGCCGCAGCGCCTGCCGATGCCCGCTGGTTCTCCGCCTCCGCAAGGCTTTTCTCCGCACTGCCGGCGGCCGAACCCGCCTGCTCCCATTTTTCCTCCGCCTCAGCCGCAAGCGCCTTTGCGGAAGCCCTGGAGGAAGCGGCCGACGCTCTCAGCTGATCGAGCGCTCCGGCATCCTCCGCTTCGTTCGCCGCGTCTGACTGAATTTTTTCCGAAAGGCTGTTCTGAGCGATTCCCGCCGTCATTCCGGCCGGCATACTCCTAAGATACTCCTTCAATACCTCTGCACTTTCCAGAATCGCTTTACAGCAGCTGTGGATGCTGTACGTCTCTGTGCCTGTGCCGCCGACCGCAGACAACATCTGATCCAGCGCCGCTTCCAGCTGCGCAGACGCGCCCGGGTTTTCTGCGCCGTCCCCGCGGAGTCCGGTTTGAAGCTGCGCAAGTCCCTGACTGACCGTCTCCAGACCGCTCACCAGCTGCCCGGATGACGACGACAGCTGCTCCGTTCCCTGTACAAGCGCCGCCGCCCCGCTCTGCAGGGTGCCCATGCCCTCGTCCAGCGACGCCGCGCCCTCCTGAACGCCCGTAATTCCATCCGCCAGGGTACCGGCTCCGGCTGCCAGCTCCGCCGTTCCCGAAACCAGCGTATCCATCCCGGCGTCGAGCGTCTTGGCCCCGGTGGCTACGGATTCTGCGCCCGCCGCGGCGCCCTGCTCTCCCACATACCCGTCCAGAAGCTGTTTTGTTCCTTTTTTCGCTGCGGACACGCCCTGTTTCATATCCTTTGTCCCGGCAGCCAGCGTTTTCGCGCCGCCGGCCAGCGTTCCCGCGCCGGCAGCCACTTCCTGCGCCCCCGAAGACAGCTCCTGCGTCCCGGAAGCCAGCTGGCCGGTTCCGTCCTTCAATTCCTTGACACCCGACTGCACCGACGAAACGCCGTCCGTGTATTCCGTCACGCCGTCTTTCAGCTCCTGAACGCCGTCCGTCAGCTCCGGCACCCGATCTGAAAGCTCGATCACTCCGTCCGCCAGATCGCTGCTTCCGTCTTCCAGATCCTGCGCGCCCTCCATCAGCTCCTCCACGGCATCCTGCAGTTCATTTTTCCCGTCCAGACTGTCCAGATCCAGTCCGCTGAACATATCGCTCATGATCAGCGACGCCGACGTTGCCATGGCAAAATTTTCCGCATCCATGGTAACCTCCACGTAATCCGGGACGTCAATGTCCAGATCCCAGTCGCTGTCCCTGCTCTCGTCCGTTTCCAGGCTTTCCTGCAAGCCCGGAAAAGCGGTTCCCACCACAATCGTCATATCGTCCCTGGTGATGACCCGGCCGCTGTTGACCTCGACATGCTTCGCACAGTAATCCGTGAACACCATTCCCGTCATGACGGTAAACGGAACATACACCGTTTCCTCTTTGCCGTCCTTTTTCTCCGTCCTGACCTCCCGGTTCGTATAATCGCACCGGATTTTCACCTTTCCGCTCTGCCCGGCCAGTTCCTCCGGCCGGATTTCCTTTCCGTTCAGATAATAGGTAATGTGCATGGAAACCGGCAGCTCCTTATCGCTCGTCCCCTGATAATGAATGTCGTTTCCATCCGCCTCCCACACAATGTTCCCGCCGCTCTGGGAAAAGGTTTCGTCTCCCTCCACATTTTCAATATCGGACAGCTCGGAGCGGTCGTTCAGCACCTCCTGCCCGGAAACGTTTTCAAGCCGGTCGCTCACGATAGTTTCCTCCGCAGCGCCGGATGCGTCCGCGATCACGTAAACGGTTTCCGACTTTTCGCCGGGACCGTCTTCCCCGGTTCGCGCTTGCGCCTCCGTGTCTGCTTCTGTATTTTCCTTGTCCTGCGTGGAATCCGCAGACAGCTTCGTATCCGTTCCCGCATTTTCCTCGTCCTGCGTGAAATCTGCAGACTGCTCTGAATCCTCTCCTGTGTTTTCCTTGCCCTGCGTAGAATCCGCGGATATTCCTGAGTCCGTTCCCGCATTTTCCTCGTCCTGCGTAGAATCTACGGACATTCCTGAGTCTGTTCCCGTGTTTTCTTTGCTCTGTACAGAATCCGCAGACATTCCTGAATCCGCTTCCGCATCTCCCTTGTCCTGCATAGAATCTGCGGACTGCTCTATATCCGCTCCCGTATCTCCTTTGTCCCGCACAGAATCCGCGGCCAGCTCCGTGCCCGCCCCTGCGGTTTCCTTCTCCTGCGCGGCCCCGTATGCCAGGCACGCGCCGATCAGTACGATGGCCGCGAGCACCGCCGCCGTCAGCCCGAGCTTCGTTCCCTTACTGTTTTTCATGTTTCAGAACCCCCTTTTTCTTTGTGATCGTACCGTCCAGCAGATACAAAAATCCCGGCAGGACAAACAGCACCACAATAAAGGAACAGATCGTTCCCCTGCCGAGCAGATAGCCAAGCTGCGAAAGAAGTCCGTGCGTCGAAATCCTGCCCATCAGCAGGCCGACTACCGTAAGGACGATTCCGGACGTCAAAATCGAAGAGGCGACATTGGAAATCGTTTCCACGATGCATTCCTTTCTGTTCCATACCCTGCGGTTTTCCTTATACCGTTCCGTAAGCAGAATCGCATAATCCACGGTCGCTCCCAGCTGAATGGAGCTGATGATCAGATACGCGATGTAAAAAATCGTCTGATGCATCAGATACGGAACCGAAAGATTGATCCAGATGGCGGTCTCGATGGAAAGCACCAGGACGAACGGCAGGATGACGGATTTCATCGCGATCAGGAGCACGGCGAACACCGCTCCTATGGCGAGGAAGTTTACCTTCACCATATCCGCCGTCACGGTTTCCATCAGGTCATACGTGCTGATTCCCTCGCCCGCGAGGTAATTGGCGCCCGGATAATAGGTCTCCGCAATCTCCCGGATTTTCTCCACCAGCGCTTCCGTCTCCGGCCCCTCATAATCGGCGGCCACCGACAAAACCATCCGGTCATAGTGCTCCGATTCCAGCTGCTTGAGCAGACTGTCCGGAATCATTTCCACCGGAATGTCCGGCACCACAAGATCGACGAGAGACGTAATCGACGTGACCTCCTCCAGCGCGTTCAGCTCCCCGGACAGCTTCTGTTCCGACACGACGTCCCCCTTGGGAACCATCAGGACATACGTATCGTTTTTCCCGAACACGTCCTGAATCAGCTCCGTGTCGTCGCCGAGCTGCGTCCCCGGCCCGAAAATATGGGAAGCCCCGTAATAATAGGCGTTCCGCGTGCTCGTGAAATAAGACGGCACGATCGCGGCAACAAACAGGCACATCAGCGGGACGGTAACTTTGCAGATCACCTTTCCCAGCCCCCGGAAAGTGGGCAAAAAGGAACGGTGCGCCGTTTTGTCCATCCAGCGATAGGCCCAGAGAATCACTCCCGGCATGAATAAAAATACAGTAATCAGGCTGATTCCGATTCCCTTCGCCAGCGCAAGCCCCAGGTCCGGGCCAATCCGGAAGCGCATCAAAGCCAGCGCCAGAAAACCGATCACCGTGGTCAGGCCGCTGGAGAGAATCGACGACGTCGAAAGCGCCAGCGCCTCCTGCATCGCTTTCTCAGGCTCCGCTTTCTGCCGGCATTCGTCGAACCGGTGAATCAGGAACACGGAATAATCGAGCGACACCGCGAGCTGCAGGATATTTCCGGCCGCATTTGTCACAAATGAAATTTCTCCGAAAATCAGGTTCGACCCGGCGTTGATCACAACGGCGATCCCGAGCCCCAGCATTACCACAAAAGGCTCCGCCCAGGAGGTCGTGGTCACCAGCAGCACCACAAACAGGAACAGAACCGCAAATATGGCGATCAGCCTCACCTCCGCGACGGTGTCCGCGGTCGCTACCGCCGTGCTCACCGCCGCGCCCGTCATCGCGTTGCCGTCGCCGATGATTTCCCGAATCGCGGGAACCGCGGTGTTGATGCTCTCCTCCTCGATGGTTACCGTAAAGAGCGCCGCGTTGTTTTTGTAATAGGTTTCCACCGTTTCCTTATCGTACATTTCCAGCGGCATATCCAGAAGCGTTACGTCGTCCAGCCACATGACGGACAGCACGCCGTCGACCGCTTCCAGTTTTTCCTTGTACCGCAGCGCCTCCCGGTAGGTCACATCCTTCACCATGACCCGGGCGTTCGGAATCGCCCCCTCAAATTCTTCCTCCATCACGTTCAGCGCCACGGTCGACGCGGCATCCTCCGGCAGATAAGCATTGATATCATAATTTACCGAAACGAGATGCTGACAATACCCGCATGCCACCGCCGCGATCAGAAAAAGCGCCATCAGTATTTTCCTGGCCCTGATCACCGCCCCGTAAAATTTTCTCATGCCGTTCAGTCCTTTCCGTCGCGATACAGCGCTCATTTTTGTCGCTTTATACCTTACTGATCGATTTATTATAAAAAATATTCCGGCCTGATAAAACGGTCACGTTTCGTCTTTTTGGGTAAAATACGGACAAATCCGGCCCATTTGACGGTCAAATGTCCGAAATGAAATTTAAGGATTGAACACATTCCGCAGGGTGCGATATAATAAAAAACGGAGGTAACATCTGCATGAAACACAGCGTCACTTCAAGAAACACCAAAAAAATCATGGCCGCTTCCCTGAAAAAGGCCCTGCAGTCAAAGCCGCTTTCCAAGATCACGGTCAGCGAAATCATTGCGGACTGCGGAGTCAACCGGAAAACTTTTTATTATCATTTCGAGGATATTTATGCATTGCTCAAATGGATGCTGGAAGAAGATGCCATTGACGTGGTAAAGCATTTTGATCTGCTGGTCGATTATGAAAAGGCGATCAATTTTGTGATGGATTATGTGGAGGAAAACGACCATATCATCAACTGCGTCTACGACTCCATCGGCCGGGACGAGCTGAAACGGTTTTTCTCTACGGATCTGCGCGATATCATCGCTTCCATTATCGAGGCCGCCGAGAATAAAACCGGGAAAAAGCTGCATGCCGAGTACAAGGAATTCCTTACGGAATTTTACATGGAAGCCCTGACCGGCATGCTTCTGGACTGGATCAGAGACAGGGAAAAGAAAGGCCGCCAGGCGGTCGTGAAATACACCATAAAAACCATTCAGGATTCCCTCACGGGGATTTTAGCGGACAAGGAGTCTTTACTGTGACCCTTTCCGCCCGGACCGGCCCGATCCGCAGGCAGTCAGATTTTCCATAATCAACTGCCCCACCGTCACCGCATCCTCGATCAGGAGATAGTGATCCGTGCTTTGATCCAGCAAAAGCTTTCCGGAGGCCGGAAATTCCTCGTCCGCAAACCACAGCTTCAACAGCAGCGGAACGCGCGGCAGAAAGTCAAACTGTACCGTAAAATCCGCATTGCTGTCCAGAATCCTGCCGCCAAGGCTCCGGCACTTTTCCTCCAGTTCTTCCGCGGGCATCCGGCCTAACCGGCTGCGGATTATATGCTCGCACCGCCGGTCAAAGTCTCCGCCGCGGATCAGCCCGTCCCTTACCTCCCCCATCGTTATCCACCGGCCCGTCAGGGGAGCGCCGTCCGCCAGCCTCATGTAGTGCAGGATCACAAGCTGCCGCCATTCGTTCATCGCCGGCTCCACCCGGTAATCCGGATAAGAAACGGCCGCTTTTTCTCCCAGGCTGTCAAACGAAAAACGCATGTTTTCCGCGTCGTACGCAATCCCTGCTTTTTCCGCGATTTCGGCCGGATCTTTGCCGGAAAGCCATGCTCTGGCTGCCTTCATCATCTCCGCGAACGCGCGGTTTTCCGGTATGTGGTTTGTCTGGGGCATGTTTGGTTTCTCCTTTTCGTAGACTTTTTTTACACAGATTACGTACACAGATTCGCGTTATCAAAACATTTGACAACGTTCATTTCGTCTGTTAAAATAAAGGTGAAAAAAGATACTGCCGATAGGCGGTTGATCCAAATTTATAATTACTTAAAAAAGTAACCAATCCTTGGCTGGGCGGTTACTTTTTTGTGCTATTGATATATGCTAACAAAACCGTGACAATCCCATCTTTGACACTTTATGACATTAGAAATCCCAGAAACTGTTGAAAAATCAATGGTTTCCGGGATTTATTGG
>CANRIG010000053.1 GCA_947630595.1 uncultured Lachnospiraceae bacterium
ATACCCTGCTTGTCCGTCGCTCGAAAAACCTTGATTTTCCAGTGTTTTCAAAAGTATCGTTATCTAACGTCAGCTTTTGACCGTCCGGGGTTTCTGCAGCTGATGGCTGATTTAGATGAAGATGTTGATACCGTTTATGTCAAAGATTTTTCCCGCCTCGGCAGACATAACGCAAAGGTTTTGCTGCTTCTGGATGAGTTTCAGGAGCGTGGGAAGCGTCTGATTGTCATTGACGATAATTATGATTCGAGGGACTCCAGTGACGATACCATTGGGATTAAGACATGGTTCAATGAGCGTTATGTAAAGGACACCAGCAAAAAGATTAAACGAGCCATCGGAGCCAGGCAAAAAGAAGGTACTTTGATGACACAGCCTCCCTTTGGCTATCGCAGAAACAAAAAGGATAAAACGATTCTGGAAATCATTCCGAAGGAAGCGGAAACCATTAAACTGGTTTATGAGCTTTATATCTCCGGTTCTGGCTATCGAAAAATTGCAAACTACCTGACCGCTCAGGGAATCCCTACGCTGTCGATGGTTCGCCATGAACGTGAACTGGAAGAAGGGCGTATGACAAAAAGGAGCATTGCAGCAAAATGGACGGACGGCATGGTGAAGGCTCTGCTGGATAATGATTTTTATATTGGCACATTTCGCTTAAAGAAACGGGCAAGAAATACCGTTCATGGCAAGGACAAGCGCGTACCGAAGGAAGAACAGTGCATTTTTGAAAATCATCATCCGGCAATCATTGATAAAGCCATGTTCTCTCTGGTACAGGAATTAAAGGAAAAGCGCAGCCGGACAAATTACCGCGGAAGTCGTGGGCAGTGGTTAGGCTCAGAAATTCCAAACCCGTTTGGGAGCTGTCTCTTTTGCAGGGATTGCGGCAGCCGGCTGACACCGATCAAGCGCAGGACTTCCAGCAGGGAACGGAAATATTATATCTGCACCACTTATAATACCAGGGGGAAAAGCTGCTGCCCCAGGGCGCATCTGATTGAAGAAGAGGACCTTATGGAAGATGTTTTGACCTATATCAGGATGTGCCGGAATGCCTTATATGAAGTAATCGTCACTTATGATTTAAAGGATTTTGAGACGGAAAAGAAATCCATAGAAGAAAAGCGCCGGGAGCTTCATACGGCAATCAGTGAGCGCAAAAAACAACTGAAAGTGCTTCTTACGCAGAAAGTAAAGGACTTGGCGGCTGCCGCCGGGAATGAAGAACTGATCAGTGAGTCTTACGATTCCATGCAGAAGGATTTGCTGGCTCAGATTCATGGTTTGGAAATGCAGTTGAGGGAACTGGACGAAGCGGCTGTTGGGACATCGGATGCGAAGAATAAGCTGAAAAATGCTCTGGATGTTGTAGATAAAATCATCGCAGAAGGAAAGCTTGACCGGAGGGATATGGAACTGCTGATTGACCGCATTGATGTAGACGAAAACGGTATGCCGGAAATTACATTAAAATATGGATTATCCAGCCTGATTAACGACAGCCCTGCCGATGATATGAATCGCAGGGAAAATACCATTATCGTTGTCGTGATGAAACTGATTGCAGAGGAGGAACGTGGATATACCTCTGCAAAATATCTGTCAGAGCATATCACGAATCTTGGATTTAAAAAGACAAGGCAGGGTATCCTGCCATACATCGAATTGATGAAAGACCTGGGGATTCTGGAAGCTGCTGAAAATCTATTGAAGCCTTACAACATCATGAAATCAAAGGAGGAAATCTCAACGCTCGCCCGCAGCTTTCTGTCCGATTTACCGGCAGAAATGACTGCCAGGCAATTATCGGACGATTATTTGCATTGTTCTAAGCGTAACAGGCGGTATGCCGGAGATGGTATTCGAGTACATTCTGCGGAAAAACGGCATCGACCCGGCGGCGGATCTGGAGATCGACCAGTCGATCGATTTCGGTTCGACGGCGGCGGCCTTTTCCGGGGGCCTGGGAGAGTTCACGGTCGAATTTGAACCAGGCGCGACCACGCTGGAACAGGAGGGCGCAGGCTATGTCGTGGCCTCGCTCGGCACCGACTCCGGCTATGTGCCGTACACGGCTTACTGCACCAAAACCAGCTACATGGAGGAACATCCGGAGACGGTGCAGGCGTTTGTGAACGCGCTGCAGAAAGGCATGGACTACGTGAACACGCATACCCCGGAGGAAATCGCGCAGACGATCGCGCCGCAGTTTGCGGAAACTGATCTGGAAACGCTGACGACGATCGTGCGGCGGTACCATGAGCAGGATACGTGGAAGGAAAATCTGATCTTTGAACCGGAGAGCTTCGAGCTGCTGCAGGATATTCTCGAGGAGGCGGGAGAGCTGGAGGAGCGCGTGCCCTATGAAAAACTGGTCAATGTGACATTTGCGGAGGCGGCTGCCGGCTGAGCCTCCGGCGGCCGCCGGCCGGCGGAACCAAGATTGGGCAATGAATCAGCGAAACGAAGATCAGGCAACGAACCGACGGAACGAAGATCGGGCAATGAACCGGCGGAACGAAGATCAGGCGGCGAATGAAATTTTGCATTCCGGAGCTTGTTTTCTGGTGACAGGCGGCTGAATAAGTGGTATTATTTATGCATAATTATGCCATGAAACGAAGGAGGGCCGATCTTTGAGCGAGGAGGCAAAATGGAATTTCAACCTGATCGAGTACATTGCCCTGGATGAGCAGGCGCAGGAGCCGGCAAATCTGGAACGGCTTTACCGGGACTGCGTATCGGCCGGCCTTCAGCCGCTGATTGAGGCTTATATCCATGAAATTGCGAAGCAGGCGCGAAAGCTTGCCGAGGGGATGCCGGGCGGATTCTTCATTTACCATGCGGACGGAGACGAGGAAATCATCTACGCGAACAACGCCATGCTGCTGATTTTCGGCTGCAATACGATGGAGGAGTTCCGGGAGCTGACCGGCAATACGTTCCGGGGGCTGGTGTATCCGGACGACCTGGACGAGGTGGAGGCAAGCATCTCCAGGCAGATTTCGGAGAGCCAGTATGACCTGGACTATGTGGAGTACCGGATCCGCCGCAGGGACGGGGAAATCCGCTGGATCGACGATTACGGGCATTTTGTGAGCAGCGAGATCGGCGACTTGTTTTACGTGTTTATCGGGGACGCCACGGAAAAGCGCAGGAGCCAGATGGAGCAGCGGGAGGCCCTGGTGCAGGAGGCGGACCGGAAGGAGCGGCACTGGAAAAGCCAGCTGGATGAGTACAACCGCAAGCTGAAGGTGATCAGCCAGGAGCAGCTGCGCAGGCTGGAGGTCATCGAGGGCCTGAGCATCGACTATGAATCTATTTTTTATGCAGATCTGGATCAGAATATGCTCAAGCCGTACCGCGTGAGCGAGCGCATTGAGCGGGCGTTCGGGCGGGACGACGCATTCTGTGAATTTGCAGGCAGTTCCGACCGGTATATTGATACCTGGGTGCACCCGGAGGACCGCGCGATGCTGCGGAAGGCGACCTCGCCGGAGTATATCCGGGAGCGCCTGTCCAAAGATATCAGCTATCATGTCAATTACCGCGTGGTGTATGAGGGCGCGCTGGAATACCAGCAGATGCGCGTCGTGGACGTGGGCGTGGGCGACCATATTTCCCAGATCGTGCTCGGCTACCGGAGCGTGGACGAGGAAATCCGTCAGGAAATGGAGCAGAAAAAAGCGTTTGAGGAAGCCATGAATCAGGCGCGGGCGGCCAACATCGCCAAGAATACGTTCCTCGCCAACATGTCGCACGACCTGCGCACGCCCATGACGGCGATCGTGGGCTTCGCGGAACTTGCAAAGTCACATATTGATGAGCCGGAGCGCGTTCTGCATTATCTGGACAAGATCGAGGATTCCGGCGGGCAGCTGCTGGGACTGCTGAACGACGTGCTGGAGATTTCGCGCATGGAATCCGGCCGGGCCGTGGTGCGGGAGACGCCCTGCAGCCTGATGGACATCGTCCGCGACGTGCATGCGGAGCTGCTGCCGCAGGCGGAGGGAAAACGGATTGCGCTGCCGCTCGATTTCGAGGGAATCGAGCATGTGGATGTGGAATGCGACGGCGGGATGCTGCGCCAGATGCTCCGGCGCCTGGCCGGCAACGCCATAAAATACACGCGGGAAGGCGGGCACGTCTGCATTACGGTGATTGAAAAGAAGCAGACGGCCGCCGGCTGCGCAAATTATCAGTTTGTGATCGAGGACAACGGAATCGGCATCGGCCCCGGTTTCCTGCCCCGCCTCTACGAGCCGTTTGAGCGCGAGCGCAATACGACGATGAGCGGCGTGAGGGGCACGGGTTTGGGCCTGACGATCGTAAAAAATATTGTCGATATGATGGGCGGCACGATCGGCGTCGAGAGCCGGGTCGGAGCGGGCAGCCGCTTTACCGTCAGCCTCAGCTTCCGCCTACAGGCGAGCAGGGAAAACGACGCGGCGGAAGACGGCGAAGACCTCGCGGCCCTGCTGGCCGGCAGGAAAATTCTGCTGGTGGAGGACAACGAGATCAACCTGGAGATCGAGACGGAGCTGCTGCAGCAGGCGGGCCTGGAGGTGGACACCGCCACGGACGGCAGCATTGCGCTCGAGAAGCTGCGCGGGGCGAAGCCGGACGAATATGCACTGGTGCTTATGGATATTCAGATGCCGGTCATGGACGGCTATCAGGCCGCGCGCGTGATCCGCTCGCTGGAGCAGCCGCAGATCGCGGATATTCCCATCATCGCCCTGTCGGCCAACACGTTTTACGAGGACCGGCAGAAGTCCGCGGAGAGCGGCATGAACGCCCATGTGGGCAAGCCGATCGACCTGCCGGAGCTGATGAGCCTGATGCGGAAACTTCTGGGCGCGCAGGGGTAAAATGCTGCGGGACACGGATTTTCGGGCGCGCAGGGGTAATGCTGCGGGACGCGGATTTCCGGGCGCGCAGGGGTAAAATGCTGCGGGACACAGGTTTCCGGGTGCGCAGGGGTGAAATGCTGCGGGACGCAGGTTTTCGTGCGCGCAGGGGTAAAATGCTGCGGACGCAGGTTTCCGGGCGCGCAGGAACAAATACCGGAGGAGGATTTATGAGATATTTATTGGATTCCCACGCGCACACGATTGCGAGCGGACATGCCTACAATACGATTTATGAGATGGCGCAGGCTGCGGCGGAAAAAGGGCTGGAGCTTCTGGCGCTGACGGAGCATTCGATGCGGATGCCGGGCACCTGCCATGAATATTATTTCATGAATTTGAAAGTGCTGCCGCGGCGGATGTTCGGGATCGAGGTGCTGTTCGGCACGGAGGTTAACATCATGGATTACGACGGCGGACTGGACATGGAGCAGAGCCTGCTGGCGAAGATGGACGTGGTGGTGGCCAGCCTGCATACGCCGTGCATCCGCCCGGGCACGCGGGAGGAAAACACGCGGGCCTGCATTGAGGCTATGAAAAATCAATATGTGAATATTCTCGGGCATCCGGACGACGGGCGCTATCCGCTGGATTACGAGGCGGTGGTGCGCGCGGCTAAGGAACAGCACGTGCTGATCGAGCTCAACAACAGCTCGCTGAATCCTGTGGGCGTGCGCCTCAACGCCCTGGAGAATGACCGCGAGCTGCTGCGGTGGTGCCGCGCATACGGCGCGCCGGTTATTGTCAACAGCGACGCGCACTGCGCCGCCGATGTCGGCAGCCGTCAGTATGCGGAGCCGCTGCTTGCGGAGCTTGATTTCCCGGAGGAGCTGGTGGTCAACCGCTCCGTGGACGAATATAAAAAATACATTAACCGCTTTACAGCGTTAAAGTAACGTGCTAGAATAATGCTATGGTAATGTTACCGGAATCAGGAAGTTGAGCAGATAGTAAGAGAGGCAGAATTATGAGCAAGAAGATTCACACGGAAGCGGTAGATGAGCTGTTTGAGGCGATCATGTGCCTGAAAAGCAAGGAAGAATGCTATCTTTTCTTTGAAGACGTGTGTACCATCAATGAGCTTTTGTCGCTCTCACAGCGGTTTGAGGTAGCGCACATGCTGAAAGAAAAAAAGACATACCTTGAGATCGCAGAGAAGACAGGTGCGTCGACGGCTACGATCAGCCGCGTGAACCGGTCGCTGAATTACGGCAACGACGGTTATGAGATGGTGTTTGAGCGCATGAAAAACGGCGACAGCCGAATCGCCGGGGAAGCGTAGCATCGCCGATGGAAACAGACGGACAGACGGCTGGCCGGGTTCCTGTCAAAATCAGACGGATGATTTTGCGGGAGGCGGTCAGCCTTTCTTTTCGGGCGGCAGGGCCGGAAGCGCGTCGATCATTTTCTCGATCACTTCTTTTTTAATATAGATATCGAAGCCCAGGAGGCAGATGAAGGCGAAAAGCTGCAGAAATTCGCGGTCCTCCTCCGGGCAGTCCTCAAAGGACGCCGCGGCGGTGTGGAAATTGTCCATGACGTCGCGGATGGTGGCCTGAATCTGCTCTCTGCCGAGATGATAAATTTCCTCGTAGATATCTTGGATGCTGAAATCTCTGTCATCGCGGAAAAAGCGGTCGGTGACCGGATTCAGGATGGCCTGGATATCGTTCAGCGGCAAAAATCCCTTGAAATAATAAATGAAAATCAGCACCAGCATGTGCTCCCGGGAATAGCGCTTTTTCTGCGGCGGCGGGAGCAGCTTGTTTTTGGCGTAATTGTTGATCATGGTCTTGGTGAGAATCTTGTCGTTCTCGTAGCGCTTGGAGCTTTTCAGGTGCTCGTCGATGAAGCGCGTGACCTGGTCCATGTACAGATCGATGTCCGGCACGTCCTCCAGCCGGATGTGGTCGGTGTTGGCCATCTGCCGGAGAATGTCTCCGAGCAGCGCGGTATATTCCTGTTTCATAGGCAGTCCCTTCGGTGTGGTGTTGGGTGAAAGGGGATTCGGGCAAAATGCCATTCGTCCGGCGGCACGCCGCGGATTCAGGCGTTTGACTCTGGCGTTTTTACCTATTATAACTATTTCGGGTCGGATTGGCAAGGGTTGTGCCGCCCTGAATTTGCACTTGCATGAGCAGGGGCGATCGGGTAAAATAGGGTGAAAAGACGAAAAACGGGGAGGCGTCCGAATGCGCAGGATGGAGTTTAAGATGGAACGGGAAGGGCTTGTGAAGCCGGGAGACCGGGTGACTGTGTCGGAGGGGGTGCTTCCCTCCAGCTGGTATTACACGATCGAGCCGGCGGTGGCGATGTCGGCGAATTATACGCTTCGCGAGCGGCTGAGCGTGCGGGAGGGCACCGTCGTGGAGGTACGGACGGACGAGAGCGGCTATACCGTGGTGGCGGAGTTTGACGAGTAGAGACACGGGAGAAAACAATATGAGTATTTATGATTCTTTGAATCCGGAGCAGTGCAGGGCGGTGCAGCATTTTGAGGGGCCGCTGCTGATTCTGGCGGGAGCGGGCTCCGGGAAAACGAGGGTGCTGACGCACCGCGTCGCCTGGCTGATCGAGGAAAAGGGGATCCGCCCCTGGAATATCATGGCCATCACTTTTACGAACAAGGCGGCCGGGGAGATGCGGGAGCGCGTGGAGCGGATGCTCGGCAGCGGTTCGCCGGGGGTGTGGGTGACGACGTTTCACAGCACCTGCGTCCGCATTCTGCGGCGGTACATAGACCGGATCGGATACGGCCCCAGTTTTACCATTTACGACAGCGACGACCAGAAAAGCGTGATCAAGGAAATCTGCAGGCGGCTGAACGTGGACACGAAGCTCTACAAGGAGCGGTATTTCATGGGCGCGATTTCCGCCGCCAAGGACGAGCTGATCGGGCCGGAAGAATATGCACAGAAAACGTATGCGGATTTTCAGCTGCGGCGGGTGGCCGAGGTTTACCGGGAGTACCAGAGGGAGCTGCGCAGCTGCAACGCGCTCGATTTCGACGACCTGATTTTCCGGACGGTGGAGCTGTTTCAGCAGTGCCCGGACGTGCTCGAGGCCTATCAGGAGCGGTTCCGCTTCATCATGGTGGACGAGTATCAGGACACGAACACAGCGCAGTTTCAGCTGATCCGCCTGCTGGCCTCCAAATACCGGAACCTCTGCGTGGTGGGCGACGACGACCAGTCGATCTACAAATTCCGTGGAGCGAATATTCAAAATATTCTGAATTTTGAAGAATTTTTCCCCGACACGGAAGTCATCCGCCTGGAGCAGAATTACCGCTCTACGCAGAACATTCTGGACGCGGCCAACGAGGTGATCCGGCACAACGAGGGGCGCAAGCCCAAGACGCTGTGGACGGCCAACGGGGCGGGCGGGCGCGTCCGCTTCCGGCAGTTTCTGAACGCGTTTGAGGAGGCGGAATTCGTCGCCGGGACGATTGCCGCCCAGGTGCGCACCGGCGGATGGAAATACGGGGACTGCGCGGTCCTCTACCGCACCAACGCGCAGTCGCGCATGTTTGAGGAAAAATTCCTGCTGGCCAATATTCCCTACAAGATCGTCGGCGGCGTGAATTTTTATGCACGAAAAGAGATCAAGGACGTGCTCGCCTACCTGAAGACGATCGCCAACGGCAGAGACGATCTGGCTGTGCGCCGCATCATCAACATCCCGCGGCGCGGCGTGGGCGCGACGACGATTTCCCGCGTGCAGGAGTACGCGGAGGAGCATGACATCAGCTTTTACGGTGCGCTGCGCGAGGCGGAGCGGATTCCGGGCGTCGGGCGCGCGGCGGCGAAGCTGCAGGGCTTCGTGTCGATGATTCAGACGTTCCGCAGCAAAGAGGAATTCTACACGGTGCGCCAGATGATCGAGGATGTGCTGGAGGCCACCGGGTATATCCGCGAACTGGAGGCGGAGGGCACGGACGAGGCGGAAGACCGCATCGACAACATTGACGAGCTCCTCAGCAAGGCGGAGGCCTACGACGAGAGCCGGGACGGGAAGCCGCATGGGCTCGACGGCTTTCTGGAGGAGGTGGCCCTGGTCGCGGACATCGACGAACTGGAGGAAGACCCGGATCACGTGCTGATGATGACGCTGCACAGCGCCAAGGGCCTCGAGTTTCCGGTGGTGTTCCTGGTGGGCATGGAGGACGGCATGTTCCCGAGCTACCGCAGCATTTCCTCGGAGGACCCGCAGGATATCGAGGAAGAACGGCGCCTGTGCTATGTGGGAATCACGCGGGCGATGCGGGAGCTGATCCTGACGGCGGCCCGGATGCGCATGGTGCGGGGTGAGGTTCATTATAATCAAACATCACGTTTTGTATCGGAGATCCCGGAACAGATGCTTCTGACGGAGCGGGATGAGGAACCAAAGCGCGCGGCGGGACAGCGGCCGCAGGAGGGCGTGGAGTCGAAGCGCGCGGCAGGACAGCGGCCGCAGGAGGACGGACGTCCGCAGGGAATGTTCGGCGCGGGAAAATCCGGGCAGAACGGGCGGACGCCCTACCAGCAGGCGCGCGACGCATTTCGCAGCAAAGTCTTTGTGCCGCAGCAGTTTCAGGTGAAAAAGGCGGACGGCCTGGATTACGGTCCCGGCGACCGCGTCCGACACGTCAAATTCGGCGTGGGCACGGTAAAAAACATCGTCGAGGGCGGCCGGGACTATGAGGTGACCGTGGAATTTGACCGCGCCGGCGTTAAAAAGATGTTTGCCTCCTTTGCCCGCCTGGAAAAAGTGAATTGATTGAAAAGTTTTTATAGTAAAAATTTGCCCGCTGTGTTATACTATGATAAATACTCGGAAATGTAGCAGAAAGGACGTGCGAAACATGAATAAATTTGATGAATTATTAGCGGCTTTACAGAAACATGAGGATGAAAAGAACAAAAATACCGTGCTTTGGATTCTGGCGATTATCGGCGCCGTGACTGCGGTGGCGGCGATTGCTTATGCGGTGTACCGTTACTTCGCGCCGGATTACCTCGAGGATTACGAGGAGGATTTCGACGACGATTTCGAGGATTTCTTCGATGACGACGATTTCCCGGAGATGGAGGAGGAGAAAAACAAAGCGGCTGAGACTGAGAAGTCCGCGGAGGAGCCCGCGCAGGAGCCGGCAGCGGCAGCCGAGGAGAAGGCGGAGGAGCCGCAGGCCGGGGAGAAGGAAGCGGAATAAGAGAGAAATAAGAGTAAGAAAGAAGTAAAAATAAGAAAGAAACAGGAATAAGAAAGAAATAAAACGAAAGAAACAAAAGCAGGAAAGAAACAAAAGCAGGAAAGAAACAAAAGCAGGAAAGAAACAGAATAGGAAAGAATGAGCGGGGATGTTTCGGCATCCCCTTATTTTTACCTTGCGGGGAAGGCTGGGTTTTGGAAAGGCTGTTGGAAGAAATGCCTTGGAAAAGCTGTTTTGAAAGAACTGCTTTGAAGGTACTGTTTTGGAAGAGATATTTTGGAAGAAATGTCTTGGAAGAAATGTCTTAGAAGAACTGTTTTAAAAGAACGGTTTTTAAGGAACTGTTTTGGAAGAAGTATTTTGAAAGAAATGCTTTGTAAGAATTACTTTGAAAGAAATGCGTTGAAAGAGTTGTTTTGAAAGAACTGTTGTTGGAAGGATGAAAAAACGGGTGTTTGTCGGGCGTATGGCGGATAAACATCTGCGAAAGGATTTAGAATATGAAAAAAGGGGAAATTTGCGAAGGAATCATTGAGCGGGTCGATTTTCCGAACCGCGGCGTGGTGCAGATCGGGGAGGAACGGGTGATTGTCAAGAACGGGATTCCCGGGCAGAAGGTTCGTTTTGTGATCAGCAAAAAGAGAAAAAATCATGCGGAGGGACGGCTTCTGGAAACGCTGGAGCACTCGCCGCTGGAGGTGCGCGGCCCGGTCTGCAGTATTTTTCCGGCCTGCGGCGGCTGCCTGTACCAGACCATGGATTATGAGGAGCAGCTTCGCATGAAAGAGGAGCAGGTGCGGCGGCTGCTCGACGAGGCGATTGCGGGCGGCGGCCAGACGGACGCGGACGGACGCCCGGATTACCGGTTTGATGGAATCCGCCGCAGTCCGCATGAGTTTGGCTACCGCAACAAGATGGAATTCTCGTTTGGCGACGCCAGCAAGGGCGGAGAACTGACGCTCGGACTGCACAGAAAGGGCAGCACCTATGACGTGCTGACGGCGGCGGACTGCCGGCTGGTGCATGCCGACATGAACCGCATCCTTGTCTGCGTCCTGGATTACTGCCGGGAGCAGGGGCTTCCGTATTACCACAAAATGTCACACATTGGATATTTGCGCCACCTATTGCTGCGCCGGGCCGAGACCACCGGGGAGATTCTGGTAAATCTGGTGACAACCAGACAGCAGACGCATGACTTTGCGCCGCTGGCCGAGCGGCTTCTGGCCCTGCCCCTGGAGGGCAGGATCGTCGGCATTCTGCATCTGACCAACGATTCCGTGGCCGACGTCGTGCGCAGCGACCGCACAGAAATTCTGTACGGTCAGGACTGCTTTTACGAAACCATACTCGGGCTTCGCTTTAAAATCACGCCCTTCTCCTTTTTCCAGACCAATTCGCTGGGCGCGGAGGTACTGTATCAGACGGCGCGCGATTACATCGGCGACACCAGGGACATGACCGTGTTCGATCTGTACAGCGGCACCGGCACCATCGCCCAGATTCTGGCGCCGGTGGCGAAAGAAGTGGTCGGCGTCGAGATTGTGGAGGAGGCGGTGGACGCCGCCCGTGAAAACGCCGCCCGTAACGGTCTCGCCAACTGCCGTTTTCTGGCAGGCGATGTCCTTAAAGTACTCGATACCATATCGGAGAAGCCTGATTTTATCGTCCTTGACCCGCCGCGCGACGGCATCCATCCGAAAGCACTGCCGAAAATCATCCGCTACGGCGCCGGGCGGCTGGTGTACATTTCCTGCAAGCCGACGAGCCTGGCCCGCGATCTGGAGGCGTTTCTGGCGGGCGGGTACCGGGTGGAGCGGGCGTGCTGCGTGGATATGTTTCCGTGGACGGGGAATACAGAGGTGGTGTGTTTGTTCTCAAAAGCGGGAGATAAGGGGATAGCGGAGCGGGAAAATTATTGAAAATATAAAAGCAGCATAATAAAATAATATATGATAGGGATGTCTAAACACAACTCTGGAGAAGATATTTCTTCGGAGTTGTGAGTGAAAAGCGGGTAATAAAGAATGATTATTACCAGGAGGTGGAGCATGACCAGAGAAGAAATTTTGGCTGGCGAATCCAGGAATATAGAATTCAAAGTAAGTCGCCCGGGAAAAAGTATTAAATATATAAAATCCGTTGTGGCGTTTGCCAATGGAAAAGGCGGCAGTATTGTTTTCGGGATTGATGACAAAACCAGAGATATTGTTGGTATTCCGGAGGAGAGTATTTTTGGCGAGATGGATGCCATTACAAATGCAATTTCCGATAGCTGTGAGCCGATAATTGTTCCTGACATTTACCCGCAGACGATAGATGGAAAAACGATTATTATCGTTGAAATCAGTGCGGGAAAACAAAAACCATATTATATTAAGCAAGAAGGTATTACGGATGGCGTTTATATGCGTGTTTCCGGAACTACCAGAAAGGCTGACCGGGCAATGACTCAGGAAATGTATTATGAATCTGAGGGGCGGTCTTATGATATGGTAATTCGGAGAGATTTGAATATATCTGAGCAGGACATCGAAAAGCTTTGTACGGATATGAAAAAGGTTGCGCTTTCCAATTGCAAAAATAGTGTTCAAAGAGAGAAGACGAAAGATGTGACAAAAAATGTTCTGCTGAACTGGGGCATTTTGGCAGAAGATGAGAATGGAGATATTCATCCGACAAACGCCTATGTTTTTCTTACCGGGCAGGATTCATTCCTGTCTAAAATTCAGTGCGGTATGTTTAAGGGAACAACGCGAGCAGTTTTTGTAGATAAACGTGATTACGAAGGCCCGTTGTGGGTACAGGCAGAGGAAGCGTTTCAGTTTGTACTTCGCAACATCCGTCTTGGAGCCAGAATAGAAGGTCTTTATCGCCAGGACGTTTATGAACTGCCGCCTGACAGCATCCGGGAACTTATCGTGAATGCTGTAATGAACTGCAGTTTCTTGCAGCCTTCGCATATTCAGGTGGCCGTCTATGATGACCGTCTGGAAATTACCTCACCGGGAGGACTGCTGCCGGGAGTGACCATTGAGCGAATGAAAGAGGGTTACTCCCAGATCAGAAACCGTGCGTTGGCTCATGCATTTTCTTATATGAATTTGATTGAAGGCTGGGGGACCGGAATTCCGAGACTGTTTCGGGAGATGAAAGAATACGGGCTGGCTGAACCGGAATTTATTGATATGGAGATTGCATTGCGAATCAATCTGTATAGAACAGCAGGTATTACACAGGATAGTGTTCAAAACGTATCGGAAGATCATTCAAAAGCGCAGAATAGTGCGCATAAAATGCGCGAAAACAAAAAAGTGCGCGAAAAGTGCGCGAAAAGTGCGCTTAAACGGGAGTTGAATGCGCAAGAAAAAACGATTCTGGAGTTTATTACCGAGAATGGCAGCGTTACATCAAACCAAGCCATGGAATTGTTAAATCTGAAAAAGAGAAGGACACAGAAGGTCCTTAGCCAGATGATAAAAGACGGATTTATCTGTAAAGTGGGAGCGGGTAGAAGCACGTATTATACTTTTTATGAATCATTGGCTAAAAATAAGAATTAAGAATAAACAAATTCTACTTGGATCATAATTGTGCAACACCCGTTGCACAAATGAGAAACGGAAAAATGATAAAAACACGAACTAAAGTTTAGACCTGCATGCGAGTATCTACGGTTATGCAGGATTTTGGTGTCAGCCTGATTTGCGCGGAAGAAAGCCAAGGACGCTGGAAAGCTGATGATTTCAGTTCTGTTCGCTGCTGCGGAGACCAAGCATGAAAAAGACAATGCTCAAAATGTACCGGGGAATAACTCAAAAGAGCAGAATAATGTGCGTAAAATACGCGAAAACAAAAAGCGCGCGGAAAGTGCGCTTAAAAAACGGGAACTGAACGTATGAATTGTGATAAAGCAAATGAAATTGAAGGAAAGCCAAATCAGTCGTTTAAAATATACGGATGGTTTGGGGAAACGCTATGTCCAAGCCTTTATTAACAATATAGCTTTTCCAAAGTCGTTAGAATGGAAACAGTTCTTCCTGAAAGGAGACGCTTATGATTGATTTAGAAAAACTGAATCCCATATTGGAAGGATATAAAGCATACTTTCCCCGCCATTGGGATAATGAAAAATACAAGTGGGAGGCTGTCAAACATTTTCAGAGCCACTGGGACATTGATGCTGAAAATTTCGGAGAGATGTTTAAGCAGGCGACAGATAAGACGTCTAATCTGCTGGCATCCGGCTATGCTTATCCGCGTGGTATGATCACAAACTTCGCCAAAGCGGATGATGAAGCGACGCGGACAATGTTTCGGAATCTGTTTGACGAATCACAGGATTTGGCTGCACGGGTGGATGCTTTCCAGACAGCTTCGGAAGAACTGCGGGTAAGATATGACGACGGTACGTGGAGAAACCACTATCAGAATACCAATGCCATCAGCACTTATCTCTGGCTGCGGTTTCCGGACAAGTATTATATCTACAAGTATGAATTGGTTCGGGCGGCTGCAAGAGAGTTATCCTCTGATTATATGCCGAAGAGAAATGGATCAGTGGAAAGCCTGATCGGCGGTATTCAGATGTATGATGAAATTTGCGAAGCTATCAAGGCGGATCCCGAAATCAAAGGAATGATCAAAGACGCAATGATTCCGTCATGCTATCCGGATCCGGAGATGAAGACTGCGACGATTGATGTGGGATTTTACCTGGCAAGATATTACCTGGAAGAAAGAAGGGCAGAACAGGAAGAAAAAGGATGGTTTCCGAAAGAGTATTCTCCTAAGCTGGATGTGGATAAGTGGATTGAACTGCTGAATGAAAGTTCCGTATTTACCACAAGCAGCCTGCAGATCATGAAGCGGATGAAAGACTACGGCGGACAGGCTACCTGTACGCAGCTGTCTGTGAAATATGGGGAAAATCAGAATTTTTATAACAGCGGTTCTTCGTCCCTGGCTAAGCGCGTTGCCGAGAAAACCGGTTGTGAAGTACCGCCTGAGCGGGACAGCGGGAATGCCAGGTGGTGGCCTATTTTATATCTTGGAAAGTATGCCGGCAAGGATGAAGAAGGCAGCTACATATGGAGGCTTCGCGATGAACTGTCAGAGGCTTTGGACAAAGTTGACCTGAGCGGTATTGACCTTTACACCAAAGATGGAGCTGCGGAAGCCGGACACGGCTACTGGTGGCTGACAGCTAATCCGAAGATTTGGAGTTTTGCAGACATTAAGATCGGTGAAGAGCAAAGTTATACACTTTACAACGAAAATGGGAATAAACGCCGTGTATTTCAGAACTTCCTTGATGCAAAGGTTGGGGATGCCGTCATTGGATATGAGGCAAATCCGGTAAAGAAAGTTGTGGCTATCGCCAGGATTACACAGGCAAGCGACGGCAAAGTGATCTATTTTGAGAAGATCGAAGGGTTGATAACACCGATTGAGTACCTGACGCTTAAGGAATGTCCTGAACTGGAAAAGATGGAGTTTTTCGTTCAGCCGAACGGAAGTTTGTTCAAGCTGACGAAAGGTGAGTATGATTTCATCATGGACATGATCCGTGAAGAAAATCCGCTGCAGAAGCCGGATGCTGCAAAACAGAAATACACCAGGGAAGATTTCCTCAGCAAAGTCTATATGACAGAAGAAAGATATCATGTCCTTGAAGCTTTGCTGCGAAATAAAATGAATGTGATTCTTCAGGGAGCGCCGGGCGTTGGCAAAACCTTTACAGCAAAGAAGCTGGCATATGCCATGATGGGTGAGGCGGACGATTCCCGCATAGAAATGGTCCAATTCCATCAGAACTATTCCTATGAGGATTTCATCATGGGGTATCGCCCGGATGGCGCTGGTTTTAAGCTCACAGACGGTATTTTCTATCGATTCTGCCAGACGGCGGCGAACTATCCGGACAAGGAATTTTTCTTCATCATTGATGAGATCAATCGTGGAAATATGAGCAAAATCTTCGGAGAACTTCTGATGCTGATCGAGAAAGACTACCGCGGAACGAAGGCTACTATGGCTTACAGCGGCATGCCGTTTTCTGTGCCGGAGAATCTGTACATTATTGGAATGATGAATACCGCTGACCGAAGCCTTGCGATGATTGATTATGCGCTCAGAAGAAGATTCAGTTTCTTTGAGATGGAGCCGGGCTTTAATTCAGAGGGATTTGCAAACTATCAGAATGCATTTGGCAATGAAACCTTTAATGCCCTGATTGACCAGATCAAGCTGTTGAATAAGGAGATTGCAGAGGATAAGTCTTTGGGACGCGGATTCCAGATTGGGCACAGTTATTTCTGTGGAAGAGAAGAGCTTGGATGTACCGACGAGTGGATGCGCTCTGTGGTAGAGTTTGATATTCTTCCGATGCTGAGTGAGTACTGGTTCGATGAACCAACGAAGCTGCAGCGCTGGGAGCGGAATTTGCGTGGTGTATTTGATGACTAAGGATAAGAGCATATTTATAAAAAATATCTACTATATGCTTTCCTATGCGTTCCAGATTCTGAAGCAGTCAAATTATGACGAGGTGTCCTCGGAAGAGTTTGAGAATGTACAGGATTTGTTTGCTGCGATCCTCAGCAAAGGTATTGCCCGGCAGCTGAAGCAGGGACTTTACCGGGAATATATTACAAGGAATGAAACGCTGTCCGTCATGAGGGGAAAACTGGATATGCAGGAAACTCTGCGAAACCGGATTCAGCGTAAGCAGAAGCTGGCCTGTGAATTTGATGAACTGTCCGAGAATAATCTGTTTAATCAGATTTTGAAAACAGCAATCCATTACCTGCTGATTGATGAAGGAGTGGATACGGAAAGAAAATCCGCATTGAAAAAGATTCTTGTATTTTTTGACGGCATTGAACTGCTGGAGCCGTCAGAAATTCCCTGGAGCCGGCTGCACTATCAGCAAAATAATAAGAATTATGAGATGCTGATGAACGTCTGTTATTTTGTTCTGGATAGTCTGCTGCAGACAACAGAAAAGGGTGAATACAGGATGGCGGACTTTTCTGATGAGCATATGGCCAGACTGTATGAAAAATTTATTCTGGAATACTATCAGCAGCATCATACGTATCTGAGCGAGGTTAGGGCCGGGCAGGTGAAATGGAACCTGGCCGGTGACAGCAGTGAATCTATGATACGGTTCCTGCCAATTATGCAGACGGATATCATGCTGCGGCTGAAGAATCAGATTTTGATTATTGATGCAAAGTATTATGGAAAGACTCTCCAGCAGCAGTATGATAAATATACGCTGCATTCTAATAATATCTATCAGATATTCACCTATGTGAAGAATCAGGATAAGGACAATACCGGGAACGTGGCCGGGATTCTTCTGTATGCAAAAACAGATGAAGACATCACTCCGGACTGTATGTTTAATATGGGCGGAAATCAGATTGGGGCAAAGACGCTGGATCTGAACAAAGAGTTTTCGCTGATTGCGGCACAGCTGGATAAGCTTGCAGAGGATTTCTTTAAAACCCCTGCAGCTTAAAAGGGTGCCTGAGCTGATATATGCAGAGATGACTTTGAAAAAATAATCAACATTGCATAACGCATTCGGATTACAGGTTTATGAGAAATGAAAATGGTAATAATCCCGCGGAAAACCTGCGGATTAAATACGATAACGAGTTATATTTTTCCAATTAGCGGGGAATCCCATCATGGAGAGAAGATCAGATTCGCAGATTTGGATGCTGATCTTCACATATTGCTTTAGAATGCGGCTCATGGATTGTTTGAACGCAAGGAAACTTTGTTTTGGCAGAAGATAACGGAATGCGATCACCAACCTAAATAAGTTCCCGGAGGAAAAGGTCAAACTGATACAGGGTCAGGACATCTTCAAAGGAAACACCATTCTGATAGAGGCGTGTCATTGGATTGATGAATGGAGTAAGGTAGTTCTTTTTTCCTCATGCAAACTAAAAAGGAGGGCCCTCAGGTCCTCCCCCGGTCTCAGTCCTCACGAGTATCTGAAACCTGATCACTGAAATGAAGTCTATCACAGAAACTGTTAAAAGTCAACGGCTTTATCACAGCCTGCGGATGACTTATTTCATAATCAGTATAGGAACAAATCTATTTTTTATGCCTACAAGAGGTAAAAATTTATGAAAATATATTAAATAAAATGGGAGATATTTTGTTGTATATAGGATACAATTTAAACACGTTGAGTGTGAAGATTCAAAGCAGTCAGGCGGGAAGCCGTCCGTTTGAAGTCAGAAGCACATTTGAAAGCGCTGTTACTGCCGATCGTTGACAGCATCACCAACGATAAAGAATGCGCAGAAAAGTGGGACGGTGAATCCCGAGGCTGGAAGTAAGATAACGGAGAATAAGCTTATTTACATAATAATAATGCAGGTGATCAATTTGAATATAGAAGCATATGATGCGGAATCCTTGAGGAAGCTTGTCAGAACCCTTGAATATGAGAACAGGCTGTTGAAAGAAAAACTGAAAAAGGCAAATATTCCATATGACGAAAGGAATCCTTTTGAGGAAACGATAGATAATGCGGAAGAGTATGATCCTGATCAGGGAGAGCGCATTGTCAATCCTCCGTTTATCACAGAGGAGCTGGCGAAGCGCTTCTTTTCGATGTTTTGGGGAAGAGAGGACGTTTATGCCAGGCGGGGCAGGAACGGCGGCTACTTTCCGCAGTGCGACAACAGGTGGAATGAAAGGCTTTGCCCGAGACAACGCGGCGAAAAGATATTTTGTGAGGAATGTGAAAACACGAAATGGACAAGGCTGGATGCCGGAAAAATCATTGCGCATTTGCTGGGATACAAGGAGGACGGCTCGGACGTAATCGGCGTATACCCGCTGCTGCCGAATGGAACGTGCAGATTTATCGTGTTCGATTTTGACAATCACGAAAAGGGTGCGGAAGCAGCGGATTTTGCCAATACAGATCATGAGTGGCATAAGGAAGTGGACGCGCTCCGGAAAATGTGTGAGATCAATGGGATTAAGCCGCTGGTGGAGCGCTCCCGCTCCGGCAAAGGGGCGCATGTATGGATATTCTTTAAGAGAGCGATACCGGCTTCCGTCGCCCGGAATTTTGGATTTCTGTTATTGGACAAGGGCTCTGCGTCTGTTAATATGAAATCGTTTCATTATTATGACAGAATGTATCCTTCTCAGGATGTGGCGAGCAGTATTGGAAATCTGATTGCGCTGCCGCTGCAGGGGCAGGCGCTCAAAAATGGAAACAGTGCGTTTGTGGATGAAAACTGGAATGCCTATCCGAATCAATGGGATATTCTGCTCAATAAAACAGAAAAGCTGGACCTGGAGGATATTGGAAGATATATGGCAAAGTGGCAGAGAGAGCTGGCGGAAGCCGGAGGGATGCCTGCCGTTGATGCTGCAAACAACAGGCCCAAGCCCTGGAAAAAGAAGTGCGGGTTCGTGAAAGCGGATGTTGCCGGCAAGCTCTATATGGTACTCAGCAACGGCGTTTATATTGATACTCTGAACCTTATGCCGAGGATACAAAATCAGATTCGCAGCCTGGCGGCTTTTGATAATCCGGAATTTTATAAGAATAAGCGGCTTGGATATTCCAATTATTATAATTTCAGCGCCGTATATCTGGGAAAAGATATCGACGGATACATCCAGCTGCCAAGAGGCCTGAGAGAGCGAATAACAGAGGAGTGCAATAAAGCCGGGATTGCTGTTGATATCTCCGATCAGCGGGAAACGGGGCGTCCGATCAGAGTTGCTTTTCGAGGAGATTTGCGGATGCAGCAGGAATTGGCGGCGGAAAAGCTGCTGACCTATTCCGACGGCGTATTAAGCGCGGCCACCGCATTTGGGAAAACGGTTGTGTGCAGCTATCTGATTGCGGAACGCAAAGTGAATACGCTCATTTTGCTGCAGAGCAAGGACCTGCTTAATCAGTGGGTTGATGAGCTGAATAAATTTCTGGATATCAGAGAGGAACCGCCCGAATATGAAACGAGGACGGGCAGGAAGAAAAAGCGAGACAGCGTGATCGGTATTCTGCATGGAAGTAAAAACACATTGACAGGCATTGTAGACGTTGCGATGGTGGGCTCCATGTACAGCAAAGGGAAGTTTAATGAGCGGATTGATTCGTATGGAATGGTAATTATGGACGAATGTCATCACGCAGCATCGAATACCTCCGCAGCGCTGCTGCAGAAAATCAACGCAAAATATGTTTATGGAGTTTCGGCCACGCCAAAGCGCGGGGACAGTCTGGATAAGCTTATTTATATGCTGCTTGGGCCGCTAAGGCACCGTTTTACGGCTCTGGAAAGGGCGCGGGAGCAGGGAATCGGCCATTATTTTATTCCAAGATATACCAGAGTTGTGGATACCGCTGACAGCAAAGAGGATATTAACAGGGCTTACAGCCTGATCAGTACCAGTAAGGTGCGCAATGAGATGATTATAAGTGATGTGAAGTACAGTATCGCTCAAAACCAGACTCCGGTTATACTGACCAGATTTAAGGAACATGCGAAACTTTTGTATGATGCATTGAAAAAGGAAGCCGATCATGTATTTCTTTTGTATGGAGATAATACGGATAAGGAAAATGCGGATATACGTGCAGGATTGAAGCAGGTTCCGGAAAAGGAATCTCTGATTCTGGTTGCAACCGGACAGAAGATAGGAGAGGGCTTTGATTTCCCCAGGCTTGACGTATTGATGCTCGCAGCTCCCGTATCCTTTGAGGGCCGTCTGGAACAGTATGTGGGCAGGCTGAATCGCGACTACGAAGGCAAAAAAGCCGTTTACGTGTACGACTATATTGACGCGCATATGAGATTTTTTAATAAAATGTACGCCAAAAGGCTGAAGACTTACAGGAAAACCGGGTTTTCCGTATGGACAGAAGATGCGCCGAATAAGCAGGTGGTTCAGGCAATCTATGATTCCGGCAATTATACGGAAAAATTTGAGCAGGATATTGTGGAAGCAGAAAAAACGATTGTGATATCCAGCCCGGATATACGGCAGGGCAAGATTGACAGGCTGCTGTCGCTGGTCAAAGACCGGCAGGAAAAGGGCGTAAATGTAACGGTTCTTACCACAGAGCCAGAAGAAATTGCATACGGCAGCGCAGACGTATGCGCTGCGCTGATCCGGGAGATGCGGCAGGTGGGAATAAATGTGGTAACAAAATCAGAGATAGAAGAACGGTTTGCCGTTATGGATGATGAACTGGTATGGCACGGAGGAATGAACCTGCTTGGCAGGACGGATGCCTGGGATAATTTAATGCGCATTAAAAATCATCAGGTGGCGGCAGAACTTCTGGAAATTGCGCTTTGCCCGCAAACAGAAGCGCCGTAACGTCATCCTGATGGAATATGTTTTTTGATGGAATATATTTTCTGATGGAACACGTTTTCTGACGGAATACATTTTCTGATGGAATACATTTTCTGCTGGAATATGTTTTTTGCTGGAATATATTTTCTGATGAAATATATTTTCTGACGGAATATATTTTCTGACAGAACATATTTTGAGAGAACGCAGCTTGTCGCACAGCAGGCGACCACTCTCTTTTCTTTTTCCGATATACTTGCATTATCAGAAACAAAGGAGGATGCAAAGTTATGTATGGAGCAATTTTAGGTGATATGATCGGGGCGCCCTATGAATTTGACAGGGGCGGCAAGACAAAAATATTTCCGCTTTTCAGCGAAGACTCGCAGTATACGGATGATTCGGTGATGACGGTTGCCGTGGCGGAAGCCCTTATGGACAGCATGGGAAAGACGGATGATGAGGTAAAAGCGGAGCTGGTATCCTCCATGCAGAAGTGGGGACGCCGGTATCCTGACGCCGGGTATGGCGGAATGTTTTACGGCTGGCTGAGAGCCCGGAACCCGAAGCCTTACGGGAGTTTTGGCAACGGCTCGGCCATGCGGGTCTCGGCGGCGGGCTGGCTGTATGACACGATGGAGGAAACCAGAAAATATGCGAGGCTGACGGCGGAGGTAACGCACAACCATCCGGAGGGAATAAAGGGTGCGGAGGCCGCGGCTTCTGCGATTTATATGGCTCGAAACGGCGCGTCAAAGGAGGACATCCGGAATTATATTATACAGGAATTCGGGTATGATTTGTCCCGGACCTGCGACGAGATCAGACCGGCTTACCATCACGTGGAAACCTGTCAGGAGACCGTGCCGGAGGCGATCACGGCGTTTCTGGAGGGAGAGGATTTTGAGGATGTGATTCGGACGGCGGTTTCTCTGGGCGGGGACTGCGACACGCTCACCTGCATTGCCGGCGGGATGGCGGAAGCATTTTATGGCGTGCCGGATGCGGACCGGTGTGAATGCAGAGCGAGGCTTCCGGAAGATATGCTGGTCGTGCTGGATCGTTTTTCGGCGGTCAGCTCACAGTTTGTGTTTCCCAGACACGCTGAACAGCGTACTGGAAAGGCAGGTGCGGCGCTTTCTTGCGGAAATGAAGGGCAACGGCATTGACGAAGATGCGGCAATTCGTATAATGAGTAATAGTAATATTCGAAACGACCGGGCAATGATGGCGCTGGCCATGGCGATGAGCGACAAGCCGATGGCGGTCAATATGTGTTTCCAGCGAGAGTACGCCGAGAGGCATGACTGGCAGAAACAGCAGAAACAGCAGTTTACGAACTGGATCTTTGTGTTCTCCACGAGTTGCTGTACTATGAAGATTACGATAAAACCGACGAGGACACTCGCAGTCTGTTCCGGCAGAGTATGGCGGCTTTCGACGGCAACGCACCGACGTATCACATGAGAAACAGGAATGAGGTATCAGATAATGAGAATAAGCGACTATATTGGTGAGGCCACGGAATATGATAAAAAAGAAATGCTGGAGGAACGCCGCCCCAAAAGCTGGCTGAAAAGTGTCAGCGCTTTTGCGAATGGTCTTGGCGGCATTCTGATATTCGGTGTTTCCAATGATGATATTCTCGTCGGCGTTGAAGATGCGAAAGAAATATCTGAGAAGATCAGCGAAATAGTTAAGATGAAAATGGACCCGATTCCGCAGATCGTGCTTGAAAATCATTCGGAGAGCGGGAAAGATTTTGTTATTGTGAGAGTCCCTGCCGGGCAGGAAACACCTTATTATTATACAGGCGATGGCAACAGAATTGCTTATGTTCGTATTGGCAACGAGAGTGTTCCTGCGGATGCTGCAGCATTAAAACGTCTTGTCCTTCGTGGAATGAATATGTCATACGACAGCATTTTGGCGCCATATATGATGAAAAACTTTTCTTTTTCAAAGCTGCGTTCGGTTTATCGCCTGAGAACCGGTACAGAATTGACTGATTCTGATTTCATTTCCTTTGAGCTGGCAAATGAAAACGGAGTGCTGACAAATGCAGGCGTACTGCTGGCTGACGAATCTCCGATGCGGCATTCACGTCTGTTTTGTACACGTTGGTATGGCCTGGATAAAGCATCAGGTATCATGGAGGCGTTGGATGACAAAGAATACAGTGGTTCCCTCGTGTCCCTCCTGCAAAACGGAATGGAATTTGTAAAAAATAACTCGAAGAAGCGTTGGAAAAAGACAGGCGCGGGCAGAATTGAAATGCCGGAATATCCCGAACAGGCAGTGCAGGAAACACTTGTCAATGCATTGATTCATCGCTTATGGAAAGCTTTCCATAAACGGTGTTATGTGAAGTTAATAGTTATGCAAAGTCAGTTCCGAATT
>CANRIG010000054.1 GCA_947630595.1 uncultured Lachnospiraceae bacterium
CTGTCTGTCTGTCTGTCTGTCTGTCTGTCTGTCTGTCTGTCTGTCTGTCTGTCTGTCTGTCTGTCTGTCTGTCTGTAAGGATTGTCCCGTCTGTCTCCATAAATGTCAAGAGGGCATCCCGGTAAAATTCGTATTGCTTTTTCCGGGCTTCAATCTCTGCGGGCAGACTGATATTCAGGTCGTTGCAGATGGCCTCGAAATTATCCAAAACCTTTACAAGCCGCTCCTGTACTTCAAGGGACGGAACAGGAACGGGAAACTCATTGAGCATTGGCCGCCTGATTGACGAGACAGAGCTTTGAAACATATTCTTCTGAATGTAGGGTAAGAATTGACTTCTCATGTAATGGAAGTAGTATCTCGGCAATACATCCGGCACATTTATGTGAATACGATATGCCCTTTGATGAAGCGCGTATTTTCCCTCTACATAATGATAAACCTTTCCTACGCCGACGCCATCTCCGGCTGTTATAATCGCAGTCTCATCATATTCATAAGAGTTTTTGCGCAGCGGTTCTGGTGAACGAACGAAAAAAGGATATGAACCATTCTCCACAGCCTCATTCGTATTGCTGCTTCCTGTACCAATATCTGCAATCTCTTTAAGTGTCCTCCATACAAACTTACTTGTCGCCCCCTCGTACACGCCGAAAGTCAGCAGTTTATTACGATAGTATTCGTACTGCTGTTTTCTCGCTGTAAGCTCCGTCGTAAGCTCCATTGTAAGCTTCGTTGTAAGCTCCGTGAAATTGTCAAGAATACGGACAATTTCACGCTGTAGTTCCAATGGAACTACAGGCATATCGAGGTCTTTTACAATATCAGCATTTAAGTTTTGGACTGCTCCGCCAAAAGATGCCTTCTGGCGCATCATCTGTTGATATTTGTTTGAGTTAAGCAAGTGATATAAAAAATCTGGAATGAAACTATCTTCAAAATCGCTGATTGCAAGCCAGCCGTCGTGAATGCAACCAACGGTTTTCATTATATATGGGCGTCCAAAGCTCATAGAGTTTGATAATATGAAATCTCCTTCTTTCACAAAGCGAGATTTTTTTGCACCTTCAGGAGTTATTTTTTCTGCTGTCTCTGTTACATATTTGCTACCAGGCTTTACATCGCCTATTTTAATCCAGTTTACTCCATCAGATTCAGTAGTAATAAAAGCCTTAATTGGACGAGGTGATGCGCCTCGAACAATGGTTGCCATTTCCCCGAACGGCCTATATTCCACTCCCTCCGGGCAAAGCTCTTGTACCAGTTGCTCAAGCCTGCTCATTCGCCCTCACCGCCTTTCTTAAATTCGATAGCTGTGGCTGTCGACTGGCTTCCCGGCAAAGTTTCAGCTTCACCATCCTCCGTCCGGAGCGGATGCTGCATATAGAAAATCTCTTTCTGCCGTTCGATTTCCGTACGAAGCTGTTCCTTGGTTGGCAGATAGGTCAGATACTTGGACATAAAGAGGCGATCGCTGTCGTGCAATACAGAATACCGTGCAATATCTTCATCTGTTTCTGAACACAGCAGAATACCAATGGTTGGATTATCTCCGGCGGTGCGTTTTAGCTCATCATACATCCGCACATACATATCCATTTGCCCCACATCCTGATGGGTGATTTTCCCCATCTTCAAATCGATCAGAACATAGCATTTCAACTCAATATTGTACAGGACAAGGTCAAACTGTGTTTGGGAAAATCGGGCGGTTTTCTGCTTCATTTCAGCAATAACAGCGTCCTTTTTTGGAGATTGCAAAAGACGGTAATAATACTGTGTGCTGATGTTGCGGTCAAGCGTCCTCACATTCCAATTTTCATGAGCGGCTTCACTCATATACCAAATTCTGGCATTCTCGTCCGATACTCGTAAAAGGCTGCGAAAATGTGTCCATGTCAGATTGTGAACGCATGAGTTCACAATCTCAACATCAGGAAAGCATTGATAGAACTTACGGAAATACTGGAGATTCCTTTTGGAATAGCTTTTCCCGTATTCTTTGGTCAATTCTGCCGCCAGTGCGTCCATCATGGCTGTGCCGTATTCGGCTCGCTGATTTCCGTGCTGCTCCTGTTCCACGATGCGTCTGCCCACATTCCAGAAAGTCAATACCATTGCACGGCTTGTGGCCTTGTAAGCACTTTCCATACCGGAGGAGATAATGCCTTTTACATCATCAATAACCGATTGGTAGATCGTCAGTTCATTTGCCATAATCACACCTCAATTTCTGCGATGATCTTCGCAATCTCATTACGAAGAACCTGCTCACGGGCAACGATTTCCTCGATCTTTGCATTGAGCTTCACAATATCGATTTTCTCCCGCTTATCCTCCTGCTCCACATAGGTACTGACAGAGAGATTGTAGCTGTTCCCGGCGATTTCATCATAATCCGCCAGATGGGAGAAGTGCGCTTCTTCCGCACGGGCGGCAAAGGTTTCCACGATTCGGTCAATATTCGCCTGCGTCAGCTTGTTGTTGTTCGTGACCTTGACGCACTCATTAGAAGCGTCAATAAACAGGGTCTTATTGTCGGCCTTGCCTTTCTTCAGAACCATTATACAGGTTGCAATGGAAGTTCCGAAGAACAGATTGCTCGGCAACTGAATGATGCAGTCAATAAAGTTATTATCAATCAGGTACTTCCTGATTTTCTGCTCTGCGCCGCCGCGATACATAATGCCGGGGAAGCAGACAATCGCCGCCGTGCCGCCCGTGGCAAGCCAGGAAAGGGAGTGCATAATAAACGCCATATCCGCTTTGCTCCTGGGTGCGAGAACACCTGCCGGAGAGAAGCGGGGATCGTTTATCAAAAGCGGGTTATCATCTCCCGCCCACTTGATAGAATAAGGCGGATTGGAAACAATCAGCTCAAACGGTTCATCGTCCCAATGCTGCGGTGCGGTCAACGTATCCTCGCAGGCAATGTCGAACTTATCAAAGCCGACATCGTGCAAGAACATGTTTATACGACAAAGGTTGTAGGTGGTGACATTGATTTCCTGCCCGAAAAAGCCGTTTCTGACGGCATCCCTGCCGAGAATCTTTTCCGCTTTCAGAAGAAGGCTCCCGGAACCGCAGGCGGGGTCATAAACTTTATTGATCTCCGTCTTGCCCACCGTGCCGAGTCTTGTCAGCAGTACGGAAACATCGGACGGGGTAAAGAATTCGCCGCCGGATTTTCCTGCGCCAGATGCGTACATGGTCATCAGATATTCGTAGGCATCGCCAAAGGCGTCTATGTCATGGTCTTTTACATCGCCGAGATTCATATTGGCCACGCCGTGCAGAAGTTTCGCAAGGCGCTCGTTTCTCTTTGCAACGGTAGCGCCCAGCTTGTTGCTGTTCACGTCAAAATCATCGAATAATCCGGCAAAGCTGCTTTCAGAGGAAGAACCTTTTGCGGACGCTTCTATATGGATAAACACTCGTTCCAAAGTCTCGTTCAGGTTTTCATCATTGTCCGCACGGAGATTCACATTGCAGAACAGTTCAGACGGCAGAATGAAAAAGCCTTTTTCCTCCACCAAACTTTCACGGGCTTCTTCCGCTTCGGCATCGGACATTTTTGCGTAATCAAAATCAGCGTTACCGGCATCCTGCTCTCCGGCATTGATGTAATTAGCCAGATTTTCGGAAATATATCTGTAAAACATCGTGCCGAGAACATAGTTCTTGAAGTCCCAACCGTCCACGGCACCGCGGAGTTCATCTGCAATAGCCCATATCGCACGGTGCAACTCATCACGCTCCTGCTCTTTTTTTGTATCAATCATTATTTCCATTCTCCTTCTCATCAGGTATAAATTCTAAAATATCGTCGACGCCGCAATCAAGGGCACAGCAAATTCGTTCAATACTGTCTAATGCCACATATTGGTCACGCTTCAATCTGGTAATAATATTTGCACTAAAGCCGCCTTTTTTCATCAGTTCGGCGTTAGTCATACCTTTATCAATGAGAAGATGGAACAGTTTTTTATAGCTTACCGCCATTGCTTCGCCCTCCTTTACACTTTATCTTTTATAATATCACGTCAATGTGAAAAAACCAACGCATTGCCCAAAAAATCAAATCAATTTTTAACCACACACAAGCTGATTTTTACACACGAATGGTTTATCATGGGAACAAGCATAATTTGAACAACAAGAGGTGGCATTATGAAAGGCACGGACAAAGAAGATTTGCGAGTAATTCGCATAAGAGAGGCCATTCGGAAAACCTTTAAAGAAATGATCTGCGAAATGGATAAAATCACACAGGGTTCTTTCTGGTGAGCGAAAACGCGGGATGCCGATGGCAAGGAGAAACACGTCGACCCGTATGTTCAGAACATCATTATGACTTTCGTTTCCCAGAGTACCATCGAAATCTATAAGCAATGGATCACCGATGGGAAGAAGATTGATGTTTCCGGGAAGCTATACTTCTGTCTGCGTATTCCACTCTTCCTGCCATTTCTTTTATACACACTTTTCATTGCCTCATCCAATATCAGTCTGTCTATGACATCATTTCCTTTGAGGTATTTCTACGAATATAGTGCCACATCATCCTGTAATAGGTCCGAAGTAGATCAGTCGTATATGACAGCGCTCTGTACTCTTTCACGTTATCAGCAATTCCAATACTCAATTTGGATTCGCCTGAAACAACCTCTATTGATTTTCCTGCGCTTGAAAGTATTTAATCTGTTTCAGCACGGTGATTTGCCCCAAATCGATCATATTCTCGCTCCGTACAGGTATTTCTTACGCAGATAATCCGCGTGTTCCGGTGTGATGCTGCCTTCGCTGACTTCGGCCATGTTGATGCTGCCGTAGAGTTCTCCCCACAGGCAATTCATGATAGTACTGTGCGTTTTCAGCCCATTCTTGTAGGCATCCAGAGCGTGCTGAAGATAATCCGGCAGACCATATTCATAGGCGTGTTCCCGTTCCGCCTGCCGGATACCATCCTCGGTAAGCACTTCCATGGAAACGCCCAGTGTCCGGGCCAGTTTATATACCGTCTCGGCAGAACACTTTTCCAATCTCGTCTTGCCGCTGCAGATATCATTCAAGGTGGTATGCGGTATCCCGGCCTGCACTGCAAGGCGGTACTTTGTCATATTGCGGTCAGCAAGCAGCTTCTCTATAATCATCATAATCACCTTCCCATATCATTATATCGGCATGCCGAAATAATGGCAAGGTTTTTGAATCCTTTATAGAATTTTATGGTGATGCCCATTTATTTTTGCTGTGACACAGTCATAAGGAACTGGTCGAACTTTTCAACTGTCAGCTGATGGCTTCGCAGCTCCGGCAGCCCATACAGGCGCTTGCCAGCTTGTCCTTCGGATACGAGGACAGGGCCATCGGCGCGATAAATCCGCCGTTTCCTTCTCGTTTGTAGTAACAAAGAAATTCAGCTTTGCACTCTACAACGATAAAAGCTGCTTTCTTATCATCTTTATCTTTTTTACTTTTCCATATGACAATATTGCACAGGCCTTATTGCCCACGCTGGGAATTGTTGACTTTTAACTCCTGTGCCATTATTGTTTTCCTCCGTTTGTATTTTTTTCGAGTTCCGGCAAACTGGACAATTCCTGCAGTTTCTTTCGCAGGACATCCTTATCCGGCAGCTGCAACTGATACTGCGCCACCATCATAGGCGAGAGCGTCCGGCTCATTGCATACTCGACTACCTCGTCATTTTTGGATGCGCACAGCAGCAGACCCACACTGGGATTTTCATCCGGCTTTCTGATTTGCCTGTCCAGCCCCTCCAGATAGAAATCCATCTTGGAAACATATTCTGGTTTAAATTTTCCGATTTTCAATTCCATTGCCACAAGACAGTGCAGGCTACGATGGAAAAACAGAAGGTCGATTCGATAATCCTCGCCGCCGACCTGTATCGGATATTCTTCACCGACAAACGTGAAATCCTTGCCCAATTCAAGAATGAAATCACGCATCCTCTTAACCAGCGCCTTACGGAAATCATTTTCGTGGAAGGCATCTGGCAGGTCGAGAAATTCCACCACATATTGATCAAGGAACGGATTCTGCTCTGAGTGACATGGTTCCGGCAACAATTTGCTCTTGGAAAGCATGTATCGTTCATAATAGCCGCTGTCCATCTGGCGTTCAAGCTGACGCTTACTGTATCGCTCCTTAATGGCAAGGCGCATATAAAATTCCCGTTCTTCATCACTTTTACTGCCGGACATAATGAGCAGATGATTTGTCCAGCTTAATTGTGTCACCAGCGGAGACACTTTTTCGTTTTCAGCGTAAGTCTCGTAAAACTGCTTCATACGATAAAGCCCACGGCGGTTAAAACCTTTGATGCCGGGAAACTGATTTTTGATATAATCTGCAAGAGAATCAATATAGCCGTCACCGTAGTTTGCTTCTTTCGATTTCTCTGAAAGAAACTGCCCAACGCGCTGGTACATCAAAATCAGTTCTTCGTTTACCTTGCGATAAGCGTTGTCGCGAGCTTCTTCTATTATCTTCGCTATTTCAGCGAACATATTATCGAGTTCGTTCATGGCCTATTTCCTTTCGGATAAGATTGTGTCACCAGTGGTGTCACTTTTTATTTTTCTCCGCCTGTGCTTTTTCTACAGCCTTGCGGCGACGGGAATCGCGCTGATTTTTAGCATTCCGTGCTTTCTGACATTCCGAGCGGCCACAATACTGCTGATGTTTTGCATTTCTTATAAAGAAGCGTCCGCAGTGATGGCAGCATAAAGGTAGTCAATGGCGCAGGGATGCATATTCTCTTTGCACCACTCGATAATCAACGCCTTGTAATCATTCTCTTCTAAAACATCATCTACTTGCCGCGCAAGTCCGCACAGACTGGTCAATATCTCTTTCCCCGACAAACTGTCCTTCGGAGTTAAATCCGGAGGACTTTTTTATTACAGACGGGGCAGACAAGCAGCTCGAATTAGATTACGATTACATTATGCGCTACAATGAGCATTAAACACAATAGTAAATTGTAAATTCGCTTTGAATTCCTGATGCAAATATCAATTTGCGTGTAATCCGCACAAGGAAGGCCATTCGGAAAGCCTTTGAAGAAATGATCTGCGAAATGGATAAAATCACACGGGGTCTTTCTGGTGAGCGAAGACGCGGGGCGGCTTCACGAACGGCTACTGTGCAGCGGCGTGAACGGCCTTGCTTCTAAATGAGGCAGGCCCTAATCGCTGATATCCTCCAGCTCAAACCGGACAATCTTTTTCAGGTCATCCAGCGAAACCTCGACCTGATATCCGATCTTTCCGCCGCTGAACAAAATCGTCTCAAAGCTCAGCGCGGAACGGTCGATCACCGTTTTAAACTGCTTTTTCATGCCGATCGGGGAACAGCCGCCGTGCACGTAGCCGATCAGCGGCAGAAGCTCCTTTGATTTGATCATTTCAATGCTTTTCTCACCGACGGCCTTCGCCGCTTTTTTCAGGTTCAGTTCCCGGTTCACCGGCACTAAATATACGTAATAACTGCCGCTGCCGGACCTCGTGACCAGCGTTTTGAACACCTGATCCGGATTCTGGCCCAGCGTCTGCGCTACCTCCATGCCGCTGACCGCCTCCGTGGCCGCGTAGGTGTAGCTTTTATAGGTTATTTTTTTCTGATCCAGCACGCGCATCACATTGGTCTTTTCCGATGTCTGTTTCATAAAAATTAACTGCCTCTCTTTTTCTGTACTTTTTGTCCGCTCAAAGCCTCCGGCCGCTGAAACTGCTGCCTGTCCCGATATCCGGCGCCTGGCAGCAGCATTTCTCCACTCAGATATCCAGCACCTGGAAGCTGTGGTGCACGCGCGGCAAAAATTTGTCAAGCAGGTCGCTGGTGCGCATCTTCAAGCTGGAGGTATTGATGCACGGGTGGCAGCCGAAATACTCCGACTCGGCGACCTCGCGGTCGATCAGCAGCTGCACGCGGTTCTCTGTATCATTCATCAGCCCCATCACGCTGACGGAACCCGGCGTGATGTCCAGAAATTCTTCCATGTAAGACTCGTCGGCAAACGAAAGGCGCGGCGACGGAATCAGCCGGCACACCTCTTTGGTGACGAATTTTTTGCTTCCCGGCATCATCAGCAGATAAAATTTCGTCTTCTGATGGTTGCAGAGAAACAGATTTTTACAGATGGTAATGTCAAGTGCCGCATCCACCTCGTCGCATTCGGCGATGGTCATCAGCGGGCGATGGTCTACGCGATCATATGTGATATTCAGCTCGTCCAGCAGATCGTAGACGGCCGTCTCCTTCGGCAGCCGGCCCTCCGTGCAGGCCGGCCTGCCATGGTAAACTTCCATTGTTTCATTCACTCCTCATATTGTTTTCACCGGTTCCGGTCCGCCGCCGGTTCTGACCCGTCACGCCTCTCAGCCCGTCACTGCTCCCAGTCCGTCACCGCGCCCAGCTCTCCGACCAGGTTCGTGCGCATGACCTTCTGCACCTGCGCGGCGTCCTCATACTGACCCAGCGCCCACATCAGCTTGGTGATCGCCGCCTCCGAGGTCATGTTGCCGGTCTCGACCACGCCGCTGCCGAGCACCTGCCGGCCCACCTCGTAGACCGTGAAATCGCTGCCCTCATACAGGCACTGGCTGCCCACGGCCACCACCATCCCGTCCGCGACGGCGGCGCGGATGGCTCCGGTCATATTGCGGCGCTCATAGGGCAGGCCGCCGATGCCGAACGCCTCGACATAGACGCCGCGCACGCCCATCTCGCGCAGCCGCCGGAAAATATCGGGCGAAATGCCCGGAAACAGTTTCAGCAAAAACACGTCGGTGCTGAACCGGTTCTGCAGCCTGCAGGCGCCGACGCTGCGCGGAATCGCCGGAAAATTCACGACCAGCCCGCTGCTGTTGATCTTGGCCGCATACGGGTGGTCGATGCTCTCAAAGGCGTCGAAGCTGCGCGTGCGCACCTTGCTGGCGCGCGTTCCCAGAATAATCTTGCGGTTGAACGCCACATAGACGCCCGGACAGCCGCTGGACGCCATGTGCAGCGCCGCCCGGCAGTTCTCGGTGGCGTCCGCGATCGGGTTCTCGATGGAAATCTGGCTCCCGGTCAGCACCACCGGCACTTCGATGTGCTGCAGCGCAAACGAAAGCGCGCTGGCCGTGTAGGACAGCGTATCGGTGCCGTGGATGACGACCACGCCGTCGTAATGCCTGCGCCGCTCAAAAATCCGCTCCGCCAGAATCCCCCACTCCTCCGGCTGCACATTGGAGCTGTCAAGCATGAACAGCTCCTCCACGTCAACCTCAAAGCCGGTGGTCAGGCCGGCAATCCGCTCCAGAATGTCATGGCCGCCCAGCTCCGGCGCCAGTCCCTGTTCGTTGTGCGAGGAAGCCAGCGTGCCTCCCGTGCTGATCAGTAAAATCCGGCTCATATATTCTCCTTGTCTTCCTCCAGCTCCCAGCTCTGCCCGCAGCGGGAAATCCGATGAAACTCCGTCTGCTCCGGCGCGCCGTACTCGGACAGGTATTGATCACATATTGAAAAGTTGTCCAGAAAATGCATGGGAAATACGTGGCGCACCCGGCTCTGTCCCAGCAGATAACGCATGCCGAGCGCATAGTCCTGCTCCTGCCGCGGATCGAGCGGCGTAAACGCCAGGTCGAGCGTCCGCCCGGCCAGATATTCCATCTCCTTTTTGTAGTCCGCCGCCATCTTGCGGTTCTCCGCCTCCGACTCGCCCGGCCACGTCCACCAGTGCAGGTCGCCGGCGTGATAGACGGTCCGGCCCTCATAGGTCAGCACAAAGGCGCACCCGCAGTCCGTCGACTGCAGCGTATGTACCAGAATCTTCCCGCCGCTGCCGTCCGGCAGCTCCGCGTCCGTCCGCACCGTCAAAAACTGAATCTCCGGCACCGGCACGCGCGCCGCGCCGCCTGTCTGCGGGGAACCGCAGACCTGTTCGATCTGCTGCGCCGAAAGGGAAATTCCTCTGGGGTCACGCCCCAGCCTGCGGCAGGCCTGCCGGATCTGGTTGGAAAACACATAGGTGACATGCGGATACCGCTGCGCCAGCGCAAACACCGCCGGATTAAAATGATCCGCATGGCTGTGACTGCTGAATACAAAAAGAGACTTTTCGCCGTCCAGCGGCGGAACCGCGCCGCGGTAATAATCGAACAGCCAGTAGCAGCGCTCCCACTCCAGGAGGAAGCCGCTGTGATACAGATACGTTATTTTCATATCACGTAATCATCTCCAGCCCCGGCCTGCCATTCCATCAGGTCCGCCAGGGTCACATGGTCGACGACGCCGTTGATGGCCTCGTCCAGTTTCTTCCACAGTATGCGCGTCGCGCAGTTTTCCTCGCGGCTGCACAGGCCGCCCTCGCCCTCCGCGCACTCCACCGGCGTCAGGCTGCCCTCGGTCAGGCGCAGAATCATGCCGACGGTATAATCCTGCGGCGTTTTCTGAAGCACATAGCCTCCCTGCGGGCCGCGGATGCTGCGCACATACCCGGCCTTGTTGAGAACAGATATGATCTGCTCCAGGTATTTTTCCGAAATCTCCTGCCTGCGGGCCACATCTTTCAGGCGAATGGGCTCGCCGGAACTGTAGGTCGCCAGATCCAGCATCAGCCGCAGCGCGTATCTTCCTTTAGTCGATATTCTCATAGTAATTCCTCCGTACGCCCATTATAACCCGTAATTCCTAGAAACTCAATATGAATTGCAGAAAATTCCGGAAAATTGACGGAAAATCTCTCTCAGAGTTTCAGGAATTCCCGGAAAATCCGGCAGTATTCCTGCGCCGTCTCCGCATCCCGCATCTCGCAGAAAATGCGCAGCAGCGGCTCCGTCCCGGAGAATCTGGCGATAATCCAGCCGCCGTTCTCAAAATAAATTTTGCAGCCGTCCAGATAGGACACCCGGCTGACCGGCTCCGCAAACTGCGGCGTCAGCCTGTCCTCAAACAGGATTTTTTTCAGCTCCGCCGTGCGTTCCGCCGGGAAACGGTAGGAGCATTCCTCCATCGTCGACCTGCCGTATTTTTCGTGGATTTCCTCCATCAGCAAAGAGAGCTTTTTGCCGGTAACCGCAATCATCTCCACCAGCAGAGAGGCCGCATAGATGCCGTCCTTGCCGTTGATATGGCCGCGCACCGTCAGGCCGCCGGAGGACTCTCCGCCGATGATCGCGCCCGTCTCCTGCATCTTTGCGGAGATGTGCTTGAAGCCCACCGGCACCTCATAGCAGGTCTCGCCGAAGGCCTCAGCCATGCGGTCGAGGATATGCGTGGTGGCGACGTTGCGCACCGCGGGCCCGCGCCAGCCCTTGTACTGGAGCAGGTAATAATAGAGCAGCATCAGAATGTCGTTGGCTGTCAGATAGCAGCCCTGGTCGTCGATCACGCCCAGGCGGTCGGCGTCGCCATCGGTGGCGATGCCGAGGTCGCACTCCATCTCCCGCACATAGGTACACAGTTCGGTCAGCGCATCGCGGCTCGGCGCCGGCATCCTCCGGCCGAACAGCGTGTCGTGCGCCTCATGGATCAGATCCACCTCGCAGCGCGCCGTGGAAAGGATCGTCTTGATCGAGGTCTGGCTGACGCCGTACATCGGGTCCAGCACAATGTGCAGGCCGCGGTCGCGGATCGCCTGCATATTGATGTTTGCAATGATATTGTCCAGATATTCGTTCAGGGGATTGAACTCCGTCACCAGCCCCTGCGCCCGCGCTTTTTCATAGTCGATGACGGCAATTTCGCCGGCCCGTTCCGCCTCGGCCGCATAGGCCTCGATCTCCCGCGTCTGTTCCTCGCTGGCGTCGCGGCCGCCGTAGGTGAACACCTTAAACCCGTTGTAAATCGCCGGGTTGTGGCTGGCCGTCACCATCATGCCGTAGTGCATCTGATGCTTTTCCACATAAAACATCACCAGCGGCGTCGGTGAGGAGCGGTTCACAAACAGGCAGCGGATGCCCTCGGCCGCGAACACCTCGCAGGCCCACTTCACCGCTTCCTTCGAGAGGAAGCGCCGGTCATAGCCGATGACAATCCCCTCCTGCTCCACGCCCTCATGCTTCATTTTCATGGACATGGCCTTCGCCAGCAGCTGGATATTCTGCCTCGTAAATCCGTCGCCGATGACGGCACGCCATCCGCCCGTTCCAAACTGTATCATAGCTTCCTCCTTCCTCTAACATCACTCATACCGCAGCGCATTGATCGGCTTCAGCTTCGCCGCCTTGTTCGCCGGGTAAATCCCGAAGATCACGCCCACCATAATCGAAAAGCACAGCGCAATCGCCGCCACCTGCGCCGAGATTCCAAAATGGTAATCCGGGTACAGGGCGTTGATCGTCCCCAGGATGCCCTGGCTGACCGCCATTCCGATGATGCCCCCGGTCAGGGAGATGATCACGGACTCGATCAGAAACTGCACGACGATGTCCGATTTCAGCGCGCCGATGGCCTTGCGGATGCCGATCTCGCGCGTGCGCTCGGTGACGGACACCAGCATGATGTTCATGATGCCGATGCCGCCGACCAGCAGCGAAATGCCGGCGATCGCGCCCAGCAGCAGCTCCATGGTGGCCATAACGTCGTTGACCGTGTCCATGATGTCCGTCATGTTGACGATGCTGTAGCTGTCGTCGTCCCCGTATTTATCCATCAGCGCCCGGTCCAGCGTCTGCTCCGCCTCGTCGGTGGTCTCCTCGTCGGTGGTCGCGTAAAAGCTGCTGACGCTGACCTGCGAGAGCAGGCGCTGCGCGTTCGTAAACGGCAGAAAGACCGCCGTGTTCGTGCTGCCGAACATGGTCTCCTGCGCCTCCTCCAGCACGCCCACGATCCGGTAGTCGCGCCCGGAAAGGCGCAGCGTCTGGTCCAGCACCGCCGTGCTGCCGAACAGGTCGCGGGCCACCGTGGGTCCGACCAGGCAGACGTTCAGGCGGTACGCGTTGTCGACGGCGCTGATCGTGCGCCCGTATTCCAGATCCAGCCCCTGCACGGACTCATAGGACTCCGTGATGCCATTGATCGTCACATCCGTGGAATTGCCCGCCGCCTTGGCGGTGCCGTTTCCGGTCAGCGTCGGCGATACCAAAGCGATGCCGCCCTGCCCGGCGAGGGAACTGACCTCGTTCAGCGTCAGGCGTTTGGAGCGGTCCGAAATCGAGACCACCAGCTGGTCGCCGCCCAGGTCGTCCAGGGAGGCCGTGACCGTGTTGGTGGCGCCCTGCACCAGAGAAATCAGCAGCGTCACCGCCATCACGCCGATGATGATGCCGAGCATCGTCAGAAACGAGCGCAGCTTGTTGGAGAGTACCGCCGCGAATGCCATTTTTCCGGCCTGTGAAAATTTCATGCCCTCTCCCCTCCCTCGCTGCTGTCCGAGACCACGCGGCCGTCCAGAAGCCGCACCCGGCGCGGGGCCTGGGCCGCAATCTCGTTGTCATGCGTGATCAGCACCAGCGTGTTGCCCTGCTGATGCAGTTCCTTCAAAAGCTTCATAATGTCTTCCGTCGAGTGCGAGTCCAGATTTCCGGTGGGCTCGTCGGCCAGAATCAGCGTCGGCCTGGTCACCAGCGCCCGGGCCACCGCCACGCGCTGCTGCTGTCCGCCTGAGAGCTGATTGGGCCGGTGGTGCACACGGTTGGCCAGGGAAACCTTCTCCAGCGCCTCGAGCACGCGCTCCTTCCGCTCCGCGCCCGGCACGCCCTGATAAATCAGCGGCAGCTCCACGTTTTCAAAGGCCGTCAGCTTCGGCAGCAGGTTGAACTGCTGGAAGATAAATCCGATCTTGCGGTTGCGCAGAATGCTCTGCTGGCGTTCGCTCAGGTCGGAGACCTCCTGCCCGTCGATGGTGTAGGAGCCCTCGTCCGCCGTGTCCAGACAGCCGATGATATTCATCAGCGTGGATTTGCCGCTGCCGGAGGCGCCGATGATCGCCACAAATTCACGGTCGCGGATGGTCAGGCTCACCCCGTCGAGCGCGTGCACCTCTTCATCGCCCATCTGGTAGATTTTGCGGATGCCTTTCAGTTCGATCATATCAGTCCTCGCCTCCCCGGAACTGCTCGCGGCTCTGCTTCATCATATCCATCATGATCTCCATGTCGGACTTGCCGACCACAAGCACCTGGTCGCCCTCGGAAAGCCCGGAGAGCACCTCCGCCTCGGTATTGTTCACAAGGCCAAGCGTCACCGGAACCGTCTCCTGCTGTTCGCCGTCCACCACCGTCACGCAGGTCTCTCCGTCCACGGTCTGCACCGCGTCCACCGGGATCAGCAGCGTGTTTTCCCGCTCGTCCGTCACGATCGTCGCCGTCGCGCTCATGGCTGTGCGCACCTTGTCGATGCCCGGCACGGAGATCGTGACCGTGTACTTGGTCACGCCGTTGACGTTCTGTCCCAGCGCCGATATTTTTTCCACCTTGCCTTCGTATTCCTCGGTGTCAAAGGCGTCGAACACCACCGCCGCCGTCTGCCCCTCGGTCACGCCCACGATGTCGAGCTCGTCGATCTCCGTTTTCAGCCAGAAGCGGTCGGTGGAAATCAGCTTATACATCAGGCTGTCCTCCGCGACGGGCGTGCCGTCTGCCAGCGTCAGCTCCGAGACAATGCCGCCGGCCGGCGCGCGCAGGGCGGGATCTTTCTGCAGCGCGCGCAGCTCCTGCAGATGGCCGGTCAGCTCCTCGCGCTCGTCAAGCAGTGCCAGATAAGAGCCGTTGTATTCCGTATCCGTGCGCGTCAGCAGGGTCGAACCGGAATCGGCGTAATCGCCGACGTCGACGGAAATCTCATCCACCACCCCGTAGGCGCCCTCGACCAGATACGGGTGGTTGGACTTGAGGTAGCCTCTGCCCAGCGTCACCTCGTCCTCGTCCATCACGGTCGCCTCCGTGTCCACCAGATAATTGGCGCCGTCCTCGATGGTCACCGTATAAACGCCGTTCTCTGCGCTCATGACCGTCCCGTCCTCCTCATAGCTGAGGAAGGAAACCGTCACCTCGTCGCCCGGCTTCAGCCGCCGGGAGCTCGTAAACTCCACGCGCAGGCGCCCGTCCGCCGACAGCTCCATCACGCCGCCGTGCTCCGCCACCACGTCCTCGATCACCTCGCCCTCGCGCGCGAAAATCCGTTTTACGCGCCCGGAAACCGGGGCCGTCAGCGAATCGGAACCCGAACGGTCCGCGCCGGAGATAGCGCTGTTGACCTCGGAGAGCTGCGACTCGTAAGCGTCAATCTGGTCGTCGATGGAATCCGCATCCAGCGTCGCCAGCACGTCGCCCTCCGACACCACGTCGCCGTTTTCCGCCTCCACGGTGTCGATTTTCAGCGTGTAGTCAGCGGCCACCGGAGTCTCCTGCGCGGCTTCGATGGAGCCGTTTCCCTCCGTCGTGATGCGGATGGTGCCAGGGTGAGCCGCCTCCACCGTCGTGTTGGCCGCCAGCGGGCTCCCGGCCGGGGTCTGCCCCCTGTGCCGGAGGAAAAATAAGGCCGCGCCCGCAATCACCAGCACAAGCAGCACCGGCAGAACAATTTTTCTCACCCTGGATTTCTTTTTCTTCTTCATGGAATGAAACGCCTCCTGAAAGTAAATTTATATCTTTTTAATATAGCACAAAAGGACCGGGTCCACCAGTCCTTTTGCCTGCAGTTTATGTACTTTTCAGAAATTTCAGAAATGATACAGGATCAGGCCGCCCCTGCGCTCATAACCCGTATCCCAAAGTCTTGCCAGGTCCATCCAGACCCATTCCCCGTATGTGACCACCTTGACCAGGAACCGGCCGTCCGCCTCCTCATAGCCCGTCAGCAGAAACCAGTGCCAGGCGTAATCGTCGAGCTCCGGATCCCTGTGCTTGAGCATCAGGCAGGGAATCGGAAAGCCGTCCTCGATCTGCCGGACCACCGCAGCGCGCGCCGCGTCCAGCTCCTGATGCCCGGAAAAGGGGGTCATGCCGATCTGCGGGCAGCCGCGGTCCGCCAGATACCGCCCCAGGCCTTCCATATAAATCTCCAGCCGGTCGATTCCCGTGATGCGCGGATGCAGATAAGGCTTCATGACCATCGCGAAATCCATATAGTCCGCCTCGGAAATCTGCTCCTTGTCGCGCGGGTAAAGCCCCTGCGTTCCCTTGTACAGGTCAAAATAGATGCAGCTGTCGCAGGCGGTCACCGCCGCACAGCCGCCGAGGCGCAGCAGACGGTCCGGAATCCGTTCCTGATCTCCGCCGTATGCCGCCCCGACCTGGAAATATTGCAGTTCTCTCTTCATCCCGCGAGACTTACAGCGCCATCTTGTAGATTGCGTACATGTCTTCTTCTTTGAGGAACTTCGCGGAGCCCTTGCCGCCGCCGGTCGCCAGCATGCACTTGTGCGCCAGCTCTTTCATCTGCTCGTCGGTCGGGGAAACGCCAAGCTCTTTCATCGAAATCGGCATCTTAATGCTGTGGAAGTAGCGCTCCATCGCCTCGATGCCCTCCAAAGCCACCTGCTCGTCGGTCTTGCCCTCAGGCTGCACGTCCATGACCATCTTTGCGAAACGCACGAAGCGGTGCAGGCAGTCCTTGTATACGTATCTCGCCCAGCTGCCCCAGATCGCCGCCAGGCCTGCGCCGTGCGCCACGTCGAACATGCCGCCGATCTCGTGCTCGAGCATATGGGACGCGAAGTCGCCGCCGTCGTTGCCGCAGCCGGTGAGGCCGTTGTGCGACAGGCTGCCCGCCCACATGATCTCCGCGCGCGCCTCGTAATCCTTCGGATTCTCGCACAGCACCAGAGAATATTTCATAACCGTCCGCATCAGGCCTTCCGCCACCACATCCGTGATCTCCATGTTGCCGCCGTTGGTGAAGTAGCGCTCCATCGTGTGCATCAGGATATCGGTGCAGCCGCACGCCGTCTGATAATCCGGCAGGCTCATCGTCAGCTCCGGGTTCATGACCGCAAATTTCGGGCGGGACAGATCGTCGTCGTATGCGCGCTTGACGCCGCCCTCCTCCTTCGTGATCACCGCGCTGTTGCTCATCTCGCTGCCGGTCGCCGCGATCGTCAGCACCACGCCCAGCGGCAGGCACGCTTCCGCCTGTTTGACGTGCTCAAAGAGATCCCACACGTCGCCCGGCGTCGCCACGCCGTAGCCGATCGCCTTTGCAGAATCGATCACGCTGCCGCCGCCCACGGCCAGAATAAAATCGACGCCCTCCTTTTTGCAGAGGTCGATGCCCTCGTATACCAGGGAAAGATGCGGGTTCGGAACCACGCCGCCAAGCGATACGTAGTCGATGCCCGCCTCCTTCAGCGTATTTTCAATGCGGTCCAGAAGACCGGATTTCTTCGCGCTCTGTCCGCCGTAATGGATGAGCACCTTTTTGCATTTCTGCTCCCTGATCAGCTCGCCCACCTGCGTTTCCGTGCCCTTGCCGAATACCACCTTTGTCGGCGTATAGTACATAAAATTGTTTGCCATACCTGTCCTCCTCCTTTTCGTTTGGTAATTTTGTTACCATCTGCTGTCCAGTATATACCTGCGGAGGTATGTTTTCAACAAATTTTTGCATATTTGAGCACCTCATTCATGCTCCCCGTCCGGTATCCCTGCAAATCCAGGGTCACATAGGAAAATCCGTACTCCCGGAACCGTTCTGCGATCTCCCGCCGCAGCCCGGGCTCCGTCAGCCGCCCGATGTCCTCCGGCAGCACCTCGATCCGCGCCAGCGTCCCGTGGATGCGCACGCGCATCTGGCGGAAACCGCGGTCCAGCAGCAGCTGTTCGGCGCGCTCCACCATTTTCAGCTTTTCCGCGGTGATCGTCTCCCCGTAGACGAAGCGCGACGCCAGGCAGGCGAACGACGGCTTCTCCCAGGTCGGCAGGCCCAGCTTTTTCGAGAGCGCGCGGATGTCCTGTTTGCTCAGGCCGGCCTCCCGCAGCGGGCTTTTCACCTGCAGCTCGGCCACCGCCTGCAGGCCGGGCCGGTAATCTCCGAGGTCGTCCAGATTGGAGCCCTCCGCGACATACGCCATCCGGTGCTCCCGCGCCGTGCGGATGATTTCCCCGAACAGCGCGCGCTTGCAGAGGTAGCAGCGGTTTTTCGGATTCTGCGCAAAGCCCTCGATTTCCAGCTCCTCCGCCTCCACGACCAGCTGCCGGATTCCCTCGTGTGCGCAGAACGCCTGCGCTTCCTCCATCTCGCGCGCCGGAAACAGGCCGGAGCGGATTGTGACCGCAATCGCCCGCTCTCCCAGCACGTCGTGCGCCGTTTTCAGCAGAAACGTGGAATCCACGCCGCCGGAGAAAGCCACGGCCACGCTGCCGAGCGCCCGCAGGCAGTCCTGCAGCCGCTCCAGCTTCTCCTCCAGGCTGCGCTCCGGTGTCTCATTCATTGTCCGATTCTGCGATAATGTCTCATATTGCATGTCTGCTGCCCTCCTCCGTCAGTTCCTCAATGTATTGTTTCGTATATAAATGGTAGTAGGCCCCGCGCTTCGCCATCAGCTCCGCGTGCGTGCCGCGCTCGATGATCCGGCCGCCGTCCACCATCAGAATCACATCCGCCTGCCGGATCGTCGAGAGGCGGTGGGCGATGATAAAGGACGTGCGTCCCCTCAGCAGCAGGTTGGTGGCGTCCTGAATCTTTTTCTCCGTCACCGTGTCGATGGAGGACGTCGCCTCGTCCAGCACAAAGATGCGGGGATTGGCCAGGATGGCCCGCGCAAAGGAAATCAGCTGCTTCTCGCCGGTGGAGAGCAGGTCGCCGCCCTCGCCCACCTGGCTGTCGTAGCCCTCGCCCATGCGCGCGGGAATGCTCTCGGCGGACACGGCGCGCATGGCCGCCTCCATCTCCTCCTGCGTCGCGTCCGGTTTGGCGTAGCGCAGGTTTTCGGCGATGCTGCCCGAAAACAGATGCGGCGTCTGGATGACGTAGCCGATGTTGCTGTGCAGCCACAGCTGGGAGCGGTCGCGCACATCGCGCCCGTCCACCAGGATGCGCCCGCCCGTCGGCTCAAAAAAGCGGCACAACAGATTGACCAGCGTCGATTTGCCGGCGCCGGTCTCGCCCACGATGGCGACGTTCGTGCCCTGCGGCACTTTCAGGTTGAAATGCTCGAAAATCATTTCCTCGCCGTCCGGGTAATGAAAGCTGACATCCTCAAATTCGATATCCCCGTACAGCGGCTCCCAGTTCTCTTTTTTCGGGGAGAACGCGTCCCCGTAGCGCTCGATGACCTCCGGCCGGTCCGCCACCTCGGAGCACGTCTCCGTCAGCCGCGTGTAGCGCTCGATGTTGACCTGCACCGACACCAGGTCGGACAGCGCCCGGATAATCCACTGAATCGGCTCCATCATGCCCAGCGCATAGGACATGAACACCGACAGCGTGCCGATTTCCATCACGCCCTGCAGGGAGATCAGGCCGCCCTGCCACAGCACCAGCGCCAGCGCGCAGGAGGCGGAGAAGGAAATCATCGCCAGGAACAGCGCCCGGTAGTGCACCGTGTGCACCGAGGTCCGGCGCATCTGCTCCGTGGTCTTCTCAAAGTCGCGCTCCATTTTTTCCTCGATGACCAGCGTCTTGATAGCGCCGGCCCCGGTAATGCCCTCATTGTAGCCGGCCGTGATCTGCCCGTTGATCTCGCGCAGCCTGTGGTTGAGCGCCACCAGTTTGCGCTGGAAGTAAACGGCCCCGACCGTGGTCACCGGCACCAGCAGCAGCACAAACAGCGCCAGCCGCCAGTTGAGGGCGAACATCGCGGCCACGATGCCGGCCAGATAGCTGAAATTCCAGACGCCGTCCATCAGGCCCCAGGCCACCCAGGAGCCGATGCGGTCGGTATCGCTCATGACGCGGGCGTGGATGTAGCCCACGGAATTCTGATTATAATAGGAAAAGGAAAGCGTCTGCAGGTGGTCGAAGCTGGTCTGCTTCATGTCGCGGCCCACGTACATCTCGATCTGGCAGGTCTGATAGGTGGAAACCGTATCCGCCGCCACCTTCAGCAGAATCACGGCCAGATAGGCCGCAATAAACCGCCCCAGGCCCGCGAGCGTTTCCTGCGCCACAAAGACGTCCAGGGCGTAGCTCAAAAACAGCGGCACCACGATGTCCAGCAGGCTGCCGAACACGCCCAGCACCAGCATGCAGACCATAATCCCGGCATAGGGCCGCAGAAACGGCGCCAGCTTTTTGAGGCCGAACCACGGCAGCCTGACATAGGCCTGCTGCTCCTGCGTATCATGCATGCTGCTCCGCCTCCTCCCTGATGCCGAGCGAAAGCTCGTAAATCTCGCGGTACAGGCCGTCCTCCTGCGCCAGCTCGCGGTGCGTGCCGCGCTGGACGATGCGCCCGCCGTCGAGCACGATGATCTGGTCCGCGTCCATCAGCGTGGAAATGCGGTGCGAAATCAGAATCACCGTGGCGCGGCCGGCGTATTTTTTCAGCGCAAGGCGGATTTTTTCATCCGTCTCCGCGTCCACCGCCGACAGCGAGTCGTCAAACACCATGACCGGCGTCTCCTGCACCAGCATCCGCGCGATTGCCGTCCGCTGCTTCTGCCCGCCGGACAGCGTCACGCCGCGCTCGCCCACCATCGTCTCATAGCCTCTGGCGAAGCGCTCGATGCTCTCGTCGATGCAGGCCGTGCGGGCGGCGTCTCGGATTTTCTCCTGCGTGCAGCCGTCGCAGGCGATGGAGATGTTTTCCGCAATCGTGCGCGAAAACAGGTAGGGCTCCTGCAGCACCACGCCGATCTGCGAGCGCAGCCACGGCAGCGAAATTTCCCCGACGGGCACGCCGCTGATCGTGATGCTGCCCTCGGACAGCTCGTAGAGGCGGTTCAAAAGGTGCATCATCGTCGATTTGCCGCTGCCGGTTCCGCCCAGGATGCCCAGCGTGGTCCCGCCTTTTACGGTAAAGGAGACGTCCTGCAGCACCTGCTTGGAGCCGCCGTAGCCGAAGCTGACGCGGTCAAACACGATGTCGCCGCTCAGGTCGGGCCGCTTCCCGTCCGCCTCCGGGTCCTCAGCCTCAGAATTCAGGATGTACAGCAGGCGCTCCATGGAGACGTCCGCCTTGCTCATCTCGGAAATCATGCGGCCCAGCCGGCGCACCGGCCAGATCAGCCGCTGGTTGTAGGAGATAAAGGCGATGAGGATGCCGGCGGTGAGCTCGCCCTTCACGCACAGCGCCGCGCCCAGCACCACCAGAAGCAGCAGCTGGAAGGCCATCACCAGGTCGCCGGCCGCCCAGAAGCCGGACAGCAGCCTGCACAGGTGCATCCACGCGTCCGTGTAAATGTGGTTCTGTTTGCGGAAGCGCTCCCGCTCGTAGTTTTCCCGCCCGAACGCGCGCACCACGCGCACGCCGGTGAGGTTTTCCTGCGCAATGGCCGAGAGCACACCCTCGTTTTCATCGCATTCCTGAAACAGATGGCCGATTTTGCGGTAAAAAAAATACGAATAGCCGATAATCACCGGCACCGACAGAAAGACGACCGCCGACAGGCGCAGGCTCATGGTCACCATGAACGCCAGGCTGAACAGAATCAGCACCACAATCCGCACCACCTGCACCAGCTGCTCGGAGATAAAGTCCCGCACCATCGTCACGTCCGAGGTGCAGCGCTGGATGATGTCGCCGGTCTGGTTCCGCATGTGCCAGGAAAACGGCAGCCGCTCGATGTGCGAAAACAGCAGGTCGCGCATGGTTTTGGCCATGCGCTCCGTGCCTCTCGCATTCAGATAGTTCGTCAGATACTGAAACAGCGCCGACAAAAGCGCCGTCCCCGCGATCACCAGCGCCACCAGATAAAAGTGGCGCAGGATAAAGTCCCGTCCCCCGCTGCGCTCCAGCAGCCGGCGCACCAGCCCGGGCAGGCTCTGCGCCCGGTCGCTCAGGCAGCCGTCCACGACGACGCGGATGACCTGCGGCGTCACCATGTCCAGGGCGGCCACCGCCGCCGAGGCCAGCACGCTGGACGCAAAAAAACACCTGCTGCCCCGCAGAAAGAGCAGCAGCATGGAACGTTTGGTCAGTTTTTGTTCGTTTTGTCCGGTCATATCAGAAGCTCCTTACGGCTCTGCCAGATCATACAGTTCAAACCAGAAGTCCAGTTCCGTCCGTCCGCCTCCGGAGTCCCCTTCCCGCTCCGTCCGCGATCCGAAGCGCACGCCGGCGCAGTCTCCGACCATACGGCTCAGTATGCGGATCAGGTCCGCCGCCGCCGCGCCCAGAAACAGATGGTCAAAGCTGAAGCGTATGCTCCCGTCCCCGTATTCGTTCAGATCCACGGCGATGTCCAGCATCGCCTGCTGCGCCAGCAGCTGGGCGTCCTTGCTGATCTCCTCAAAAGCCCGGATTTTCTGCCGGTTCGGTCTCCGCCGTTGCTTCTTCTCGGCCTGTTCGCACTGCCGCGCCAGCTCCTCCGCCATTTCCGCGTCCAGCTTCTGCTGCTGCGCGTCCTCCGTCTCCGGCTTTTCTTCCGTCCGGCGGCACGCCTCCTCCAGCCGCTCCATTTCCTTCATGGCGTCCGTGTAATAGTTCCGCTCAATCCGGAAGGCCTCCGGGAAGCTCACCATCTTTATGATCTTGTTTCCGTTGTTGTTCTCAGTTCCCATCACGATCACCGGTTCCCTTTCTCTCCCCAACTTATAGTATAGTGTATTGTCAGATTTTCGGCAATGTAAATATCAGTTACTTTTACTTATAATGGGGAGCGTACAGTAACATGAAGAACAGGACGTGATTGCTATTATCAGCTACGGGCCATTGTGGGAAACACTCAGGAAGAAGGGCGTAAGCCAGTATCAGCTTATTCACCGTTACGAAGTCAGTACCGGAACACTTGATTCACTGCGGAAGAATAAAAGCATCACTCTGAATACACTGCACAGCATGTGCAAAATGCTGGATTGCCAAATTTCCGACATTGTCGAGTTCACAGATATGGAAAAGGAAAAGGAATAGCAGAAATTATTCCGGCATTCTTTTATAATTATGCGTCGTCTCTCCCTATCGAATCCTGGTGAACATGTCTGCCCGCATAGCACAATAACACAATTTCAGAGCTTTGTAAACACTCCTATGCTTTCCGGATGCCTGTTGCATCCGAAAAGCATATTTTTTTCTCATTTCCCTTGTTCTGAAATCAGTGCACGGATTGACACCGCCGTTATTTTATACTATAATCCCATCTTTGACACTTTATGACATTAGAAATCCCAGAAACTGTTAAAAAATCGATGGTTTCCGGGATTTATTGGA
>CANRIG010000055.1 GCA_947630595.1 uncultured Lachnospiraceae bacterium
ACGGACTACACCGACATGGGTTTCATTCATTGTGTGGATGATGAAGAAGACCTCGACGAGGTGATGAACGGCGGGCTGTGGGAATATATGAAATCTCTCAAGGCGGATGGAACCATCCGTCACCTGGGGTTCTCCTCCCACAATCCTGCTATTGCCAGACAAATCCTTGATACCGGGCTCGCAGATCTGTTCATGTTCAGCATCAACCCGTCCTACGACTATCAAAAGGGCGAATACGCCATTGGCGAGGTGGCCGAGCGCGCCGCACTGTACCGGGACTGCGAGAAAATGGGCGTGGGCATCTCAGTGATGAAACCCTTTGCCGGCGGCCAGCCCCTTGACCGCCCTGCGGTGATGGCGGTACTTCCGGGCGTCCGCAACATGGACGACCTTCGAACCGTGCTGGGCTATGTGAACGCTTCGCCGGAGAAAAAAGACTATTCCGTGATTGGGGAGTTTACACCGCGGGACGCCGACGGAATCTGCGTCTATTGCAACCACTGCCAGCCCTGCCCCATGGGGCTGAATGTAGGACTGATCAACAAATATTATGACCTTGCTCTGGCCGGGGATGAGATGGCGAAAGGACACTATCAAAAGCTGCCCGTCCATGCGGACGCCTGTGTTCAATGCGGACACTGTGAGAGCCGCTGTCCCTTCCATGTAAAGCAAGAGGCAAGGATGAAAGAGATCGCCGCTTATTTTGGGGAATAAAAATGAAAACAACCTCTATACAACAGGGGCCGGAAACCAAACAACAGGTTTCCGGCCCCGATTTTCTGCCGTCTGTTTTGCATCGAACCGCTTACGGTTTATTTCAGTACAGAATAAACCTCATCAGTAACCGGCTCCAGCCACTCGTTCGAGCCGTTTTCACCCGGCACCTCAACGGCCAGATGGCTGAACCAGCTGTCCGGCGCGGCGCCGTGCCAGTGCTTTACGCCTGCCGGGATGTTGATGCAGTCGCCCGGCTTCATTTCCACGGCCTCTTTGCCCCATTCCTGATAGTACCCGCGTCCGCCGACGCAGATCAGGATTTGTCCGCCGCCTTTGCCGGCGTGATGGATGTGCCAGTTGTTCCGGCAGCCCGGCTCAAAGGTCACATTGAAAATGCCCACCTGTTCTCTGGACACCGGAGCGAGATAGCTCTGCCCGGTGAAATACTGCGCAAAGCCGTCGTTGGGCGCGCCGATGGGGAAAAGAATGGTGTTCTGATACCGGTCTTTTTCCGTCAGCGCGGGCTCCGCCTCGTTCCACACATCCTTTGCCAGACGGAATACCGCCCATGCCTTCGGCCAGCCCACATAGAAGCCGACGTGGGTGACGATGGCGGCGATCTCCGCGCGGGTCACGCCGTGCGCTTTGGCGTTTTCCAGATGGTACACCAGTGAGGAATCCGTAATTCCGGAGGACATCAGCGCCACCACGGTGAGGATGCACCGGGTCTTTAAGTCGATATCCTGGTTGTTCCAGTTCTCTCCGAAGAGAATGTCGTCGTTGAAATGCGCGAAATCCGGCGCAAAATCGCCGAGCTGATTTCTGCCTGCGGTCTGAGTGATTTTTTCCATATTTATTTTCCTCCTCCAATATTTTTCTGTCTGTTGTATGTTTTACTGTTTTCTGCCCGCTGTATGCCCTGTGCGGTTCTGCGATTTTGTGTGCTCCTGTGCGGTTTTGTGCAGGCCTGTGAAGCTTTTGCGGTTCCGGCTTGCGCCTTTGCGCGCGGTTCACTCGTTCAGCAGCCGTTTTACGCAGTTGAATGTGAGCTCATAAATAGTCATGAACACGTAGTTGACATTCGCTTCCTCCATCGCCGTCCGCTGCTTTTCGGTGACGAAAGTGTAGGGATAGATGCCGAACATAAAAGGAAAGAACGTGTAAATAAAATTCTGCTTTTCCGAAATCGTCATATCCGGGAAATATTTGCTGAGGCCGGACATCACCGTGCGGATGGATTCCCCGTACACGACCTTGAACGCCGCCAGATGCTCCGGGCGGCTGCCGGTTTCCATGTCATAGTGGTTCATGGACATGATTTTCAGAAGCTGCGCGCGTTCCTCCAGAGAGTGCGCCAGCATGGCGGCGAACTCATCCCTGGTCATTGTATCGGTCTGCTCCATGGTCCGCCTGAGCGAGGCGATCCACAGCTCGTATTCCTGTTTCAGCAGGGCCAGAAAGATTTCTTCCTTCGTCTGAAAGTAGTTGTAAATGGAAGTGCGGGTAAAGCTGGTGACATTTCCGATTTCTTTGATCGTAATTTCCTTGAAGCTCATCGTCTGATAGAGCTTTTCGCAGGCCCTTACGATTTCTTCTCTGCGGGCTTCGGTCAGCTCCGGCGATCCTTTTGGCATCTGGCGTCCTCCTTGTTTTGGCTGGCGTTTAAAACAAACGTTCTGACGTTGTGTCAGCATAGTTACTATAACATTATTCTGACATTGCGTCAATATGATTCCGAAATATTTTTCCGAGGTTACAAAATATTTTTTCCTGGAGCCGAAATATTTTTTCAAGGGATAGCTGCAATTCGGCTGTGTCCGGAAATATGCGGCAATGTGTGCAAATCCGGAGGGGAGGAAAATACGGGAGAGAAAGGAAAAACGAGCATCTGCGAAAAGATCAGAAAGATGTCTCATACTATTTGTGACGCATACCTGGCGGCGGAATGGAGATTACCATGGCGCACAGCTTCGCCCGCAGAACATCCATTACGGAATGTCCCGCGGGCGGATATGCGAACAACCGGATTGCGCCGGACTCTGTCGGCATTTCGCAGCAGTCTCGTTTACCTTACGGCAGCAGCACCATGCCGTTGCCCGCGCCGATGCGGTCTGCCCCGGCCTCGATCAGAGCCACCGCGTCCTCATGGGTGCGGATGCCGCCGCTGGCTTTCACCTGCGCGTTCTGTCCCACGGTCTTGCGCATCAGGGCCACGTCCTCCACGGTAGCGCCGCCGGTGCTGAAACCGGTGGACGTCTTGACGAAAGCGGCGCCCGCTTCCACGGAGAGCTGGCAGGCTCTGACCTTTTCCTCGTCGGTCAGCAGGCAGGTCTCGATGATGACCTTCACGATCGCCGGCTTCGCGGCCTCGACGACGGCCTGAATATCCTGTTTCACCAGCGCGTCATTTCCGTCCTTGAGCGCGCCGATGTTGATCACCATATCGACCTCGGCGGCCCCGGCCTTTACGGACTCGGACGCCTCAAACGCCTTGGCGGAGGTGATCATGGCGCCGAGCGGGAAACCGACGACGCAGCAGGTTTTGACGTCCGACCCGGCCAGTTTCGCGGCGACCAGCGGCACGTGGCAGCTGTTGACGCAGACCGAGGCGAAATGCTGCTCCCGCGCCTCGGCGCAGTAGCGGCGGATGGTTTCGGCGGTGGCATCCGCTTTGAGCATGGTATGATCAATTCGATTCGCAACATTCATGGCAATATCCTCCTTTTTTGCAATCATCTTCCAGAACAGTATAGAATAAGAGGCCCGAATCGCGCAACTGTTTTCTGAAAAGAAGTGGAATTTGTGCGCATTTTGCAGTATACTCAAGATAAAAACGACAGTGGGGGAAACGATGGCGCTTCAGTTTATTTTTGGCAATTCCGGGAGCGGCAAGTCGCATCTTCTGTATCAGCGGATGATCGATGAGTCGAGACAGCATCCCGAACAAAATTATATGGTAATCGTTCCGGAGCAGTTTACGATGCAGACGCAGAAGGACCTGGTCATGCTGCACCCGGACCGCGGCATTATGAACATCGACGTGCTGAGCTTTGCGCGGCTGGCGCACCGGATTTTTGAGGAGGTCGGGGCCGACCGCCGGAGCGTTCTGACGGAGACCGGAAAAAATTTGATGCTGCGGCGGGTGGCGGCGGAGCAGAAAGACCGGCTGCAGGTGCTCGGCGGCAGGATGAACCGGCCCGGTTACGTCTCGGAGGTCAAGTCGATGCTGTCGGAGCTGATGCAGTATGAGATCACGGATTTTGAGCTGCGGAGCATGCTGGAATTTACGGAAAAGCGGCCGCTGCTGCACGCCAAGCTCTCCGACCTCCGCTGCCTCTACCAGGCGTTTCTGGAATACCAGCGGGAGCGCTTCATGAAGCCGGAGGAGCTGATGGACGTGCTGTGCCAGGTGGCGCCGCGGTCGCGGCTGCTGCGCAGAAGCACGCTGGCCTTCGACGGCTTTACCGGGTTTACGCCCTCGCAGATGAAGGTGTTAAAAGAGCTGTTCGCGGTCTGCCCGGACGTGTGGGTGACGGTGACGATCGACGCGCGGGAGCGCTTTTTCGGGGAAATTCAGGAGCACGAGCTGTTTGCGCTCAGCCGCAAAATGATTCGCGGCGTCCGGAACGCGGCAACGCCTGAGGACCTGGCGGAGCCGGTTGTGCTGGGACAGGGCCGCCTGCCCCGCTTTTCGGAAAACGGGGCGCTGCACTATCTGGAACAGAACCTGTTTCGCGGCGCGCGCGGCGCGTACCAGGGCGCGGCGGACGAGATTTCCCTGCACAGGTCGCGGATGCCGATGGACGAGGTGCATTTCGCGGCCCGCACCATCAGCCGTCTGGTGCGCGGGCAGGGATACCGCTATCAGGACATCGCCGTGATTACCGGCAACCTGAGCGATTATGACAATTACGTAAAAAGAATTTTTCCGCTGTATGAGATACCGGCCTTTCTTGATGAGACGCGCCGCATCCTGCTGAACCCGTGCGTGGAATTTGTGCGCGGGGCGCTGCTGACGGCGGAGAACGACTTTTCTTATGAGGCTGTGTTCCGCTACCTGCGCACCGGCATGTCGGCGCTGACGGCGGAGGAGATCGACCGCCTGGAAAATTATGTGCTGGCGGCCGGCATCCGCGGGAAAAAGCAGTGGGAGAGCGAGTGGACGTACTGCGCGAACCGCATGACGCCGCAGGAGCTGGAGCTCTGCAATCAGGCGCGCGCGCGCGCCGGGGCCCCGCTGTTTGCCTTTGCGGAGGCGATGCGGCAGAAGCATATGCCGCTGCTTCACTATGCGCAGGCGCTGCACAGATTGCTGCAGGACTGCGGGGTGCAGCAGCAGCTGAAAAACCGGGAGACGGAGCTGCTGGCCGCGGGGGCCAGGGAGGAAGCGCGGGAGTACAGCCAGATTTACGCGGTGCTGATCGGCCTGCTCGACGAGATGGCGGAGCTGCTGGGGGACGAGGTCATGAGCGGCCGCGAGTTTGCGGAGATTCTCGACGCCGGCCTGGAGGAAGCCAAAGTGGGCATGATCCCGCCGGGCGTCGATCAGGTGCAGGTGGGCGACATCGAGCGCTCCCGCCTGGCGCATGTCAGGGTGCTGTTTTTCCTGGGGCTCAACGACGGCTGGGTGCCGTCGCGGGGCGAGGGCGGCGGCATCGTCTCCGACATGGAGCGCGAAATCCTGCGCGAGAGCGGCGTCGAGCTGGCGCCCTCCGCGCGGGAAAACAGCTACATCCAGCGCTTTTACCTGTATCAGAACCTGACCAAGCCCAGCGATCATCTGTACCTGTCCTGGTGCGCGGCCGGAAATGACGGCAGCGTGATGCGGCCGTCCTATCTGGTGTCGGTGATCCGCAGGCTGTTTCCGCGGCTGGCAGTGACGGAGGAGCAGGAGGCCGGCGCTTCGCTGGCGCAGGTGACTTCCAAAAGAAACGGCATCCGCTTCCTGACCAGAGGGCTGCAGACGCTGCGCGAGGGGGCGGAGGACCCGGCCTGGCTGGAGCTTTACCGCACCTATCTGGCCGACCAGGATTACCGGGAACGGGTGCGCGCTCTGGTGCGCGCGGCCTTCGTGCACGGCGCGTCCGGGCGGCTGTCCTACCAGGTGTCGCGGGAGCTGTACGGGGAGACGATGGCGGCCAGCGTCACGCGGCTGGAGCAGTTTGCGGCCTGCGCGTTTGCGCATTTTGTCTCCTACGGGCTGCGGCTTGGCGAGCGGGAGCTGTACGGCGTGAAGCCGGCCGATCTGGGCATTCTCTTTCACCGCGCGCTGGAGCTGTTTTCCCGGAGAGTGCAGGCCAGTGGACGGGACTGGACCGGGATGCCGGAGGAGGAGCAGGCGGCGCTGATCGGACAGTGCGTCGATGAGGTTTCGCGGGAATACGGCGCGGGCGTGCTGCACGGGAGTGCGCGCGAGGAGTACACGGTGCGGCGCATGAAGCGCATCCTCTGCCGGACGGTGTGGGCGCTGCACGAACAGATCTGCGCCGGTTCGTTCCGGCCCGCGGGCATCGAGGTGCTGTTTGAGGACGCCGGCGACCTGGAGGCCGTCAACGTGCGCTTCGGAGAGCGCGGCCGCATCCGCCTCAAGGGGCGCATCGACCGCATCGACACGGTGGAGACGGACGACACGGTCTACGTGAAAATTATCGACTATAAATCGGGAACCACAAAATTTGATCCCGTTTCCTTATATTATGGGCTGCAGCTGCAGCTGATCGTCTACCTGAACGCGGCGCTGGAGATGGAGCGGAAGCTGCACCGCGGCAAACAGGTGACGCCGGCCGGCGTGTTTTATTACCACCTCGACGACCCGCTGCTGGAAAAGGAAGCCGGGCTGGACGAGGCGCAGGAGCGCGAGCGGCTGCTGAAAAAGCTGCGGCCGGACGGCATCCTCAACAGCGACCGCGCAGTTTTGCAGATGCTGGATCATGGCCTGAGCGGGGACTCGCTGGTGATTCCGGCGGGCCTGAAAAAAGACGGGACGCTGAAAGCGGCGTCCAGCGCCGTGACCACGGAGCAGTTTGCGTGCCTCTCGGGCTTTGTGACCCATAAAATGGAAGAGATGGCGCAGCAGATTGCAGACGGCGACATTGAGGCGGCTCCTTTTGCCGACCGCGCGCACAGCGCCTGCGACTACTGCAGCTACGCGGACGTCTGCGGCTTCGACCGCAAGATTCCGGAGCTGTGCCGGCAGCGCAGGGCGGAGCTGACGCCGGACGAGGCGTGGGAGCGGATCGTGCGGGAGCAGGGGACGCCTTCGTAGGATTGAAGAATGAAATGCTGTTGGACAAGAGTTCAGGATTGCCGAATGAACTATCGTCAGACTGGATTCCAGGATTGTTGGATGAAATATCGTTGGGCAGGATTCCAGGACTGCCGGATGAAATGACACTGGATAAAATTTGGGGATTGCGAAAGAATCCTGGATGGATTTAACCCCTGAGTATTTTGAAATGGAGGCCGTTATGGCAGTGACATGGACAGACGAACAGCGCCGGGTCATTGACACCCGTGAATGCAACATATTGGTTTCGGCAGCGGCAGGCTCCGGCAAGACGGCGGTGCTGGTGGCGCGCATTCTGGCGCTGATCACAGACGGGCAGCATCCGGTGGACATCGACCGCCTGCTGGTGGTGACGTTTACGAACGCGGCGGCGGCCGAGATGCGGGAGCGCATCCGCGACGCGCTGGAACGCCGGGCCGCGGAGGAGCCGGACAACGTTCACCTGCAGCGGCAGCTGGTGCTCGTGCACAACGCAAAGATCACGACCATCCACAGCTTTTGCCTGCATGTGCTGCGCAACCACTTTCAGACCGTGGGCATCGACCCCGCGTTTCGCGTCGCCGACCAGGGCGAGGTGCTGCTTCTGGAGCAGGACGCGGTACAGGAGATCGTGGACGAGGCGTACGAGGCGGGGACGGAGGAATTTCACCGCTTTCTGGAGGAATTTGCCTCCGGGAAGCATGACCGCGTGGTGGAGGAAGCGGTGCTGCAGCTGTATCATTTTGCGCTGGGGCAGCCGTGGCCGCGCCGGTGGCTGCGGCAGTGCCGCGCGGCATACGCGGCGACAGATGCGCCGGAGCCGGACGGCACGGCGGAGCAGGGGCAGACTGACGGTACGGATTTGCGTCAGGATGATGCTGCGAAAAACCGAGACGGACTGTCAGGGGATGGCACGGCAGAGCAGGAGCAGACTGACGGCACAGAAAGCGCGGACCGCGATTCCGCGCCGTGGCTGGCCTGCGTCGCGGAGGACACGGCGCGTCTGCTGGCCGACCTTGAGGAGCAGCTGCAGCAGGCGCTGGAGATTGCCGGGGAGCCGGACGGCCCCTATCCTTATATAAAGGCGCTGCAGTCAGACATGGAGCTGGTGGAGCAGCTGCGCCGGGGGACGGATTACTATTCCTATGCGCAGGCGTTTGCCGCGCTGCCGCCGCACGCCAGACTGAGCGCGAAGAAGGACGACCGCATCGACGAGCAGAAAAAACTGCTGGTGCAGGAGCTGCGCGGCGCGGTCAAGGACGGCATTCAGGCCATCCGCAAACGCTATTACTATGACGCGCCGGAAACGCTGCGGCAGGAACTGCTGCGCAGCGGCAACACGGTCCGCGTGCTGACGAATTTGACGGAGGCATTTTTCGACCGTATCGGGGAGAAAAAGGCCGGGAAAAACATCGTGGACTTCGGCGATCTGGAGCATCTGGCGCTGCAGGTGCTGGCGGAGCCAATGGAGAACGGAGCCGTGCCGACGGCGGCCGCGCGCGAGTACGCGGAGACGTTTGCGGAGATTATGATCGACGAATATCAGGACAGCAATCTGGTGCAGGAGCTGATTCTCAACTGCGTCGCGGGGCACGGGAGAGGGCGGAAAAACCTGTTTATGGTGGGCGACGTGAAACAGAGCATTTACCGCTTCCGCCTGGCGCGGCCGGAGCTGTTCATGGAGAAATACAAAACCTACCGGGAGGCGAAAGAGGGTGCCTGCCGCATCGACCTGCACCGCAATTTCCGCAGCCGCCCGCAGGTGCTTGAAGGCGTCAACGCCGTGTTCCGGCAGATTATGACGGAGAGCCTGGGCGGCATTGTCTACGACAGCGACGCCGCGCTGTATCCGGGCGCGTCCTTCGGCGGGGATATTATAAAAGAAGGTACCGGTGATTTCCTGACCCCGGAATGCCTGCTTTTAGAGGCGTCAGGCCAGGAGCGCCAGCGGCAGGAGGCGCAGCTTGTGGGCCGCCGCATCCGCGAGATCGTGGGGCGTGAGCAGGTCTGGGACAAAGAACTGGAGGCGTACCGGCCTGCGCGCTACGGCGATATTGTGATTTTGCTGCGGACGGTCAGCGGCTGGGCCGAGCCCTTCGGCGAGGCGCTCGCCGACCTGGGGATTCCCTGCCACACCGGGGCGCAGGAAGGCTATTTTTCGGCGGCGGAGGTGCGGGTGGTGCTTGCCTACCTGCAGATTCTGGACAATCCGATTCAGGACATTCCGCTGGCGGCGGTGCTGCGCAGCGCCATCGGCGGCTTTACGGACGAGGAGCTGGCGCTGATCCGCAGCGCGAGCGGGCGGGCGTACTTTTACGACTGCTGTCAGGAATACCGCAATTCCGGCGAAAACGCGGCTCTGCGGGAGAAGCTGGACGGCTTTTTTGCGGATTTCGAGCGGCTGCGCCGCAAATGCGGCCACACGCCGGTGCATCTGCTGCTGTGGGAAATTCTGGATGTGACCGGCTACGGGGATTACGCGGAGGCGCTGCCGGCGGGCCGGCAGCGGCGGGCCAACCTCGACATGCTGGTGGAGAAAGCGATCGCCTACGAGGCCACCAGCTACCGCGGGCTGTACCATTTTGTGCGCTACATCGAAAACCTGAAAAAATATGAGATCGATTACGGGGAGGCCAGCGCCGGCGCGGAGTCGGCGGACGTGGTGCGGATCATGAGCATCCACAAGAGCAAGGGCCTGGAGTTCCCGGTTGTCTTTGTCAGCGGGCTCGGCAAGCAGTTCAACGAGAGCGATTCCCGCAGCCGGGTGGCGCTGCACCCGGAGCTCGGCATCGGCTGCGACTGCGTGGACGCCGAACGGCGGACGCGGCGGGCGTCGCTCTTGAAAAAGACCATCCAGCAGCGGATTATAACCGAAAATCTGGGGGAGGAGCTGCGCGTGCTCTACGTGGCGATGACGCGGGCCATGGAAAAGCTGATTCTGACCGGGTGCGTCTCCGACGCGGAGAAACACATGGAGACATGGCGGATGGCAGCGCGGCGGCCGGGCGAAACCCTGTCGTACGCCTGGCTGTCGGGCGCTTCCACGTACCTGGACTGGGTGATGCCGGCGCTGCTGCGCTGCCAGGGCGGGGGCGCGTTTGAGCTGCGGATGGTGACGGCGCTGGAACAGGCGCTGGAGGAGCGCCGGAGCGCGGGCGCGGAGGCGGGCACGCTGGAACGGCTGCTGTCGCTGGACGAAACCGTCTGCTGCGACGAGGCGGCGCGCGCCTATCTGGAGCAGGCGTTTTCCTCCGTCTATCCCTACGAGCGCGACCGCGACATCATCGGCAAGCTGTCGGTGTCTGAGCTCAAGAAAATGTCACATATGACGGAGGAGCAGGATGCGCAGGAGCTTTACCGCGAGGAGACGGTGATTCCGCTGCTCCCGCGCTTCTGCGGCGGCGAGGAAGCGATCACGGGAGCCGCCCGCGGCACCGTTTACCATACGTTTATGGAAAATTTAGATTTTTCCAGAAAAGATGAGCTGGAAATACAGTTGGAAGAATTGCAAAACTGTGGTAAAATGTCTGCGGAAGAGCGCGCGGCCCTTGCGCTGCCGGATATCCGCGCCTTTCTGGCCAGTGGCTGCGGCCGGAGGATGGAGCGCGCGGCCCTGCGGGGACAGCTTTACCGCGAGCGCCCGTTTGTGCTCGGCACTTCGGCGCAGAAAATCCGCAGCGGCTGGAATCCGCAGGAGACCGTGCTGGTGCAAGGGATCATCGACGCCTATTTTATCGAGGACGGGGAGATCACCGTCGTCGATTACAAGACGGACCGGGTGGCGCGCGCGCAGATGCTTGCGGATAAATATCGGGCTCAGCTGGATTATTATGCACTTGCGCTGACCCGGCTGACCGGGCTTCCGGTCCGCAGCCGCATCATCTACTCGTTTTATCTGGGAGAGGAAATTGTACTATGAAAAAGTTGTTTCAGAATCAGGCGGTGCGCTATGTTTTTTTCGGCGGCTGTACGACGCTGGTAAACCTCGGATGCTATTTCGTGTTTACGCGCGTGCTTGGCCTGGATGTCACGGCGGCGAATACGGCGGCGATTCTGATCGCCATCCTCTTTGCCTATGTGGTGAACAAACTTTTTGTATTTGAACATAAAGCGGGCTCGTTTCTGAGCCTGGCGCGGGAGGCAGGCAGCTTTTTCGGCATGCGCCTTGGCACGATGGTGGTGGAAGTGCTGGGCATGATCCTGCTGTGCTGCATCTGGGGCGTCAACGACATACTTGCAAAGCTGGCGATTCAGGTGCTGATCATGGTGCTCAACTACCTGATCAGCAAATTTATCGTTTTCCGGGAGGAAGGCGCGCAGACGGACGCGCCGGAATCCTCAGAGAAAAAGAAGCGTGCCCGGCGGTTTTTCGCGGCGGGCTTTCTGCTTTCCGTCCTGGTGGCGGGAATCGGCTTCGTCTGCCTCGGCGTGTGGCCGTTCGGCGACAAGACCGTGCTGATCATCGATTCCCTGCACCAGTATCTGCCGTTCTACACGGATTTTCAGGACAAGCTGGCCGGGAGCAAATCGCTGCTGTACTCGTTTTCGGGCGGCCTCGGCTACAATTTCTGGTCCACCTACGCCTACTATACGGCGAGTCCAGTCAATTTTTTGATGGCCTTTATCCCACGGGAGAATGTCTGCGACTTTATGGATCTGATGATCCTGCTGCGGATCGGCCTGTGCGGCGGCTGTTTTTCCTGGTATCTGCACCAGCGCGACGAACAGCGGCAGTATTTGCCGGCAGTGTTCGGGATGGCGTTTGCGCTCAGCAATTTCGTGATCGGCTACTATTTCAACCTGATGTGGCTGGACAGCGTGGCGGTGCTGCCGCTCGTGATGGCCGGCATCGAGCGCATCGTCAATGGAAAAAGCGGCAGGCTGTTCGGGCTGTCCCTGTTTTACGGGCTGTGGTGCAATTATTACATCGGATTTATGCTGTGCCTGTTTTCCTGCCTGTATTTTCTGGTGCGCTGGATTTCGCAGGCGAAGATCACCTGGCGGCGGACAATGCGCAGCGCGCTTGCGTTTGCCTGGTATGCGCTGCTGGCCGGCGGGATGGCGGCGCTGGTGCTGCTGCCGGCCTACATGGGGCTGGGAACCTCCGAGTCCATGCAGAGCAATACTTTTCCCACGGCCGTCAAATTTTACACGACGCTGCAGGAGATGCTGCAGAATCATCTGCCGTTCCTGACGCCGGTCAACATCTCCGACTCGCAGGTGGGCCTGAATATTTATTGCTCGCTGCTGGCGGTGCTGCTGGCGGTGCTCTACCTGTTCGACGGCAAAATCCGGCTGCGCGAGCGGCTGGCGCACTACGGGCTGTGCGCGCTGCTGCTGCTCAGCTTCGCCTTTAACATGCTGAATTACATCTGGCATGGATTTCACGTGCAGAACGGGCTTCCGAATCGTTTCGCCTTTCTCTATATTGCGGTGCTGCTGGTGATGGCCTACGACGCGCTCGGGCACATCCGCAGCTTCCGGCTGCCGGAGCTTCTGTTTGCGTGGCTGGCGCCTACCGCCTTCTTTGTGCTCTGTTATCTGGAGCCGGAGCAGGAAATTGAGGCCTGGATATTTTATGTGACCTTTGGGATTCTTCTGGTTTATCTGGGCGTGCTGCTGGCGGGCCGCTACGCGGCGCGGCTGAAAGGCCCGCTGTTTTGCGCCGTGCTCTCGGCGCTGCTGCTGGTGGAGGTGTCGGCGAACGCGATCAGCGGAATTTTATACAACGGCGGCGTGACCAGAAGCATTTACATTGCCGACCAGAAATCCTACCAGACCATGATGAAACGGCAGCAGGACAACAGCTTTTTCCGCAGCGAGGTGGACCGCCAGAGGATGCGCAACGTGACGATTTATGCGGGCGGCAACGCGCTGGTCATGTTCAACTCGACGATGCAGGGCAATATCATCGATCTCTGCGACCGCCTCGGCATCGAGGCGCGCACCAACAAAAACGGCTACCTCGGCGTGACCAAGCTGATGAACGACGTGTTCGGCATCCGCTATCTGGCTTCGCCCTCCAAGGTGGCGGACACCATGTACCAGTTTGTCCGGGTGGACGAGGACGGGGAACTGGCGCTCTACAAAAACGATCAGGCGCTGTCGCTCGGCTTTATGGTGAACGACGACATCCGCGACTGGGACATCGAGGCCGGCGAACCCCTGCAGGTGCAGAACAGCTTCGTCCAGCTGGCGACCGGCCTGGAGCCGATCTATGTGCTCGACCGCTACATTGATATGGAGGACGGGGAAAATTACGGCATCAAGATTCCGGAGGACAAGCAGGTGTACCTGTGCCTGGACACGCGGATTTCCGATGTGGCGCTGAATACGCCGGAGTACACGAAATCCTTTGCCACCTACACCGACCATCTGTATGTGATCAACGGGACGCCCCAGAACGATATGGCCGATTTTACGGCCAAGCTCAACGCCAGCCAGACGCAGGTGCAGGCGGAGGTATACACCTGCGCGAATGAGGCGTACCGGCAGGTGGTGAACGCGCTGGCCGACGAGCAGCTCACCTCCGTGCGCGTGGACGGGAACCGAGTCAGCGGCGACATCCAGGTGAAGCAGGAGGGCACGCTGCTGCTGACCATCCCCTACGATGAGGGCTGGAGCATCCTGGTCGACGGGGAAAAAGCGGAGCCGTACGTCGTGGGCAAGGCGCTGACGGGCGTGCATCTGACGGAGGGCGCGCATCACATCTCGATGAAATATACCTCTCCGGGACTCTGGACGGGCAGTCTCATCAGTCTGCTGAGCGTGCTGCTGCTTTTCGCCACGGCAGTTTGGGAGCGGCGGCATCCAATGCCGGGCTGGGCGACGGAAGATGCGGACGCGGAGAATGCGGAAGCGGCAGAAGATGAGAGCGGCGCGGAAGCGGATACTGAGGGCGCAGATGTGGATGCGGCAGAAGATGAGAGCGGCGCGGAAGCGGACGTAACAGAGTATAAGAACGTCATAGAAACGAATATAACAGAAGATGAGAATAACGCAGAAGCAGACGTGATAAAAGATGGGATTGATGTGGAAACGGATACTGTGGACGTGGATGCGGACGTAACAGGGTATGGGAAGATCACAGAAGCGAATGCGACAGGAAAAACAGACGCAGAAGAAAAGTCCATATAAAGAAATGTGAAAACAAAAGCGAAACCGGACGCATAACATGCGCAGGTTTCGGAAAAAGAAAAGGAGACCAGACATGAACCATCAGTTTTCAGACAAAGCAAACCAGATTCAGACAGGGATTTTCGCCCTGCTGGACGCAAAGAAGAACGAACTGCTCAGCCAGGGCCGGAAGATTTATAATCTTTCGGTGGGGACGCCAGATTTCAGACCGGCGCAGCACATTATGGACGCGGTCTGCAAAGCGGCGGCCGATCCCGAAAATTATAAATATGCACTGGTAGAACTGCCGGAGCTTCTGCAGGCGGCGCAGCGGTTTTTCCGCCGCCGGTTTGACCTTGACCTGGCGCTCGATGAGATCATGGCGCTGTACGGTTCTCAGGAGGGAATGACACATATTGCGTGGGCGCTCTGCAATCCGGGCGACATCGTGCTGACGCCGAATCCGGGCTATCCGATTTTCAGCATCGGGCCGCAGCTGTGCGACGCGCAGCTTTGGGAGTACCCGCTGTATCCGGAGCGCGGCTTCCTGCCGGATTTCGACGCGATTCCGGAGGATGTGGCGCGGCGCGCGAAGCTGATGGTCGTCAGCTATCCGGGCAATCCGGTCTGCAAGCTGGCGCCGGAGTCTTTCTACCGCGAGCTGATCGACTTTGCGAAGCGCAATGAGATCGTGATTCTGCACGACAACGCGTACGCGGACCTGGTGTTCGGGGGCAGGACGGGCGGCTCTTTCCTCTCTTATGAGGGCGCGAAGGAGGTTGGCATCGAGTTTTATTCTCTTTCCAAGACTTTCAATTACACCGGAGCCCGGGTTTCCTTTGCCATTGGCAATGCGGAAATCATCCGGAAATTCAAGGCGCTGCGCACGCAGTTTGACTACGGGACGTTTTTGCCGGTGCAGTACGGCGCGATCGCGGCGCTCGACGGGCCGTTTGACGGCGTGCTGCAGCAGTGCCGGGATTACGAGGAGCGCAACCGTGCGCTGTGCGACGGCCTGCGTGAGATCGGCTGGGATGTGCCGGACAGCGAGGGCACGATGTTCGTGTGGGCGCCGCTGCCGAAAGGCTACAGCAATTCCGAGCAGTTCTGTCTGGAGCTGATGGAGCGCTCGGGCGTGATCGCCGTGCCGGGCACGAGCTTCGGCAGCCTGGGCGAGGGCTATATCAGGCTGGCGCTGGTGCTGCCGCCGGAGCAGCTGCGGGAGGCGGTGGAGAGCATCCGCCGCAGCGGCATGATTCAGCCGTGAATGTGAGCGGAATCCATTTTTTTCGGTCGGAAACGCACATCTGCGGCACACGGCGGATATACTGATGACAGCGGGAGCAATCCGCGGCAGTATTTTTATCGATTTATTTTTATAGATTAAGGAGAATGGATGCAGAATATAGTTGCTTTGCTGCGGGAGGCAGCGGATACGGCGGAGATTCTGGAGCATGAGAGCATGAAGCGCCACACCACGTTTCGGATCGGCGGGCCGGCGGACGTATTTGCGGTTCCCGATACGGAGCAGGCGGCCGCGCAGATCATACGGGTCTGCCGGGAGTGCGGCGTGCCGTATTATGTGATCGGGAACGGCAGCAACCTGCTGGTGGCGGACCGGGGTTACCGGGGCGTGATCGTGCAGATATACCGCAACATGAGTGAGATTGCGATCGACGGGGACGTCGTTTCCGCGCAGGCGGGCGCCATGCTTTCCGTGATCGCGAAGCGGGCGCAGGCGGCGGGGCTTGCCGGATTTGAATTTGCCTCGGGCATACCAGGGACGGTCGGCGGCGCGGCGGTGATGAATGCGGGCGCTTACGGCGGAGAGCTGCGCGACGTGCTTGTGGACGTCACGGTGCTCGACCGCGACAACCGCATCCGCACGGTGCCGGCCAGGGAGCTGCAGCTCGGCTACCGCTACAGCGTGATTCCGCAAAACGGCTGGATTGTGCTGGCGGTCAGGCTGCGCCTGCAGCCGGGCGACCCGCAGCGGATTCTGCGGCGCATGGAGGAACTGAAAGAGCAGCGCGTGAGCAAACAGCCGCTCGATCTGCCGAGCGCCGGCAGCGCTTTCAAACGGCCGCCGGGCAATTTCGCCGGCAAACTGATCATGGAGGCCGGCCTGCGCGGATTTGCGGTGGGCGATGCGCAGGTGAGCGAAAAGCACTGCGGCTTTATCGTCAACCGCGGACAGGCGACGGCGCAGGACGTGCGCGGGCTGATCGAAGCCGTGATCGCGCGCGTGCGGGAGCAGTCGGGCATTTCCCTGGAGCCGGAAATCCGGATGATCGGCGAATGGACGGAGACGATTGAAAATATAAAATGAGACATTATAGTGCAGACGGGAGGCGGAAGCGTGAGATTTGTGATTGTGACCGGAATGTCGGGTGCGGGCAAGAGCACCGCGCTCAAATTTCTGGAGGATGCGGGTTATTTCTGTGCGGACAATATCCCGCTCCCGCTGATTGAAAAATTTGCCGAGCTGTCCGTGATGCAGGAAACCGGCTACAGCCGGGTGGCGCTGGGGCTGGACGTCCGCGCCGGCGTGGAAATCCAGGGCGCGCAGGAGCTGCTGGAGCACCTCGTGGCCCGCGGCATTTCCTATGAGATTCTGTTTCTGGACGCCCGCGACGCGGCGCTGCTCAAGCGCTACAAGGAAACGCGCCGCAGCCATCCCCTGGCGCGGGACGGCAGGATCGAGGAGGGCATTGCGCGGGAGCGGGAGGCGCTGCAGTTTCTGAAATCGCAGGCCGACGTCATCCTCGACACCTCGAACCTCCTGACGCGGGAGCTGCGCGGCGAGATCGAAAAAATTTTCGTCGACAGCCAGGAGTACCGCAACATTTATGTTACGATCATTTCGTTCGGCTTCAAATACGGGATTCCCGCGGACGCGGACCTGGTGTTCGACGTGCGTTTCCTGCCGAATCCCTTTTACGTGGACGAGCTCAAGCAGCTCACCGGCCTCGACCAGCCGGTGCGGGATTACGTGATGAAGACGGAGACGGCGCAGCAGTTTCTGGACAAGCTGCAGGACATGATTGAATTTCTTCTGCCGAACTATGTGGCGGAGGGCAAAAACCAGCTGGTCATCGGCATCGGCTGCACCGGCGGCTGGCACCGGTCGGTGACGCTCGCGGAGTGCCTTTACCGGCATCTGGGCCAGTACGCAGGCTACGGGCTGAAGCTGGTACACCGGGATATCGCGGCGCGCGGCCGGTAGCGGGGATGCAAAGACATCACAAAATGTAATAAGTGATTTTGGAGGAGACCATGTCGTTTTCAGGAGAGGTCAAGGAGGAGCTTTCGCGGCGGGTTCCGCCGGCGCGGCACTGCTGTCTGGCCGAGCTGGCGGCGATCGTGGGAATGAGCGGAACGGTCAGCGTTTCGGAGAATTCCCGGTTCCGGCTGAGAATCTGTACAGAAAATCCGGCAGTCGTAAGAAAATGCTTTACATTATTGGAAAAAGCATTTAATATAAGTAGGGACGTTTCCGTACGTATACATAAAAAGAGCGGAAAGAGCAACCGCATCTATACGGTAGCTGTGCGCAGTCACGAAGAGACGCTGCAGGTTCTTCGCGCGCTCAAGCTGCTGGACAAAGACGGCGAGGTGGCGGAGCAGGTATCTCCGGCCAACCAGCTGCTCGTGCAGCGCTCCTGCTGCAGGCGGGCGTTCATCCGCGGCGCGTTTCTCTCGGCGGGTTCCATCAGCGATCCGAGAAAGTCCTATCATTTTGAGATCGCATGCACTTCGCCGGAGCGGGCGCAGCAGCTGCAGACGCTGATTCTCACATTTGGCCCGGATGCCAAAATTGTGCAGCGTAAAAAGCACTGGATTGTGTATATTAAGGAAGGGGCCCAGATCGTTGACATGCTCAACGTGATGGAAGCGCACACGGCCCTGATGGATCTGGAAAACATCCGGATTGTCCGGGACATGCGCAATACGGTAAACCGCAAGGTAAACTGCGAGGCCGCCAATATCAACAAAACGGTAAACGCAGCGGTAAGACAAATGGAGGATATCCGCTATCTGGAAGAGACGCGGGGGCTGGATCGGCTGCCGCCCGGTCTGCGGGATATCGCCATAGCCAGGCTGAATCATTCGGACGCATCGCTCAAGGAGCTGGGCGAGATGCTGGAACCGCCGGTCGGAAAATCCGGCGTGAACCACAGGCTGAGAAAATTGAGCCGTTTGGCAGAGGAGTTAAGGCAAGACAAGGAGGAATACGATTATGACCAAGAGAGAAATCACGATTCAGCTTCCAAGCGGTCTGGAGGCCAGACCGGTAGCATTGTTGGTTCAGGTGGCGAGCCAGTACCGCAGCGAGATTCACGTTGAGAGCGAGGGCCGGACCGTCAATGCGAAGAGCATCATGGGAATGATGACGCTGGGTCTGGCTTCCGGTGAAAAGGTCGTAGTGACTGCAAACGGCGAGGACGAGAGAGAGGCGGTTCAGAACATCGAGGAGTACCTGAGCGCGATTCACTGAACCGATACATGATAGAGTATACAGAAAAAGGGCATTCCGGGGCAGGATTGTCCTTTTCTTTTCCATCGGGAGGAATTTATGGAAATGATACAGGCGCAGGAGCGGCACCTGCAGGACGTGTACGGGATTGTCAGACAGTCGATCGAGGGAACCTACCCGGATTACTATCCGCAGGCGGTCTGCAGCTATTTTCTGGAGCTGCACAGCCGGGAGCGCATCCTTGAGGATATCCGCGCCGGCCGCACCTATCTGCTGCTGGATGAAAATCAATATGTTGCAACCGGCACGGTTCTGCGCCGCCACCTGACGAGGATTTTCGTCCTCCCCGGCAGCCAGAAAAAGGGCTACGGCACGGCGGTCATGGATTTTCTGGAGCAGAAGGCCGGCGAGCTGGTGAAGGACGCGATCGTGGAATCTTCGCTGCCGGGATGCATATTTTATGAAAAACGCGGTTACCGCACAGTGAAGCACTGCAGCGTGCGCACGGAGAGCGGCGCGGTGCTGGTGTATGAGCTGATGCAGAAAAAATTACGGGAGGGTTGCTGATGGATTTATCGACGGCGGGCAGTCTGGATATGAAGTTTGTGCTGGAACTGTACCAGCAGGCGTTCCCGGAGGAGGAGCGCAAACCGTTTTCCCTGATCGAGCGCAAGGCGGCGATGGGTTCCATGGAGGTGCTGGTGATCCGCGAGGAGGGCAGGCGCGTGGGCCTTGCCATTGTGGCGTTTGGCGAACACATGGTGCTGCTCGATTATTTCGCGATTTCCGGGCAGGCCCGCGGCCAGGGCCTGGGCACGGAGGCCTTTCAGCTGCTGCGCGAGTTTTATGCAGACTATCAGTTTTATCTGGAAATCGAGCGGCCCGCTCCCGGCTTCCCGGAGCGCACGCGCCGCAGGGAGTTTTATCTGCGCAACGGCATGCTGGAGACCGGCATCTACGTCAATCTGCTGGGCGTGGAGATGGAGCTTCTGGCCGCGAAGCCGGGACTGCGCTACGAGCAGTGCGAACAGCTTTACCGCGAGCTGCTGGGGCCGATGTACCGCAATATGGTCAAGCAGATTCCGTGACCGCGGTCTGCTTACATAAAATACTTTGCTTTATAAAAATACAGGAGACAACTCATGAAACATAACAGCACTCTGCGCTTCGCGTTTACAGCCACGCTTCCGGTGATGGCGGGCTATATCGTGCTCGGTATCGGCTTCGGCGTCTTGTTGCAGGACAAAGGCTACGCCTGGTGGTGGGCCACGCTGATGAGCCTGACGATTTATGCGGGCTCTATGCAGTATGTGGCGGTCGATCTGCTCGCGGGCGGCGCTTCGCTCATCGCGACCGCGCTGATGACGGTGATGGTCAACCTCCGTCACCTGTTTTACGGCATTACCATGCTCACGAAATACAACAAAGCCGGAAAAAAGAAACCATACCTGATCTTTGCCCTGACGGACGAAACCTATTCCCTGGTGTGCGCGCCGCAGCTGCCGGATGGCATCGACGAGCATCGATATTATTTTTATGCCTCGCTGCTCAACCAGTGCTACTGGGTGATCGGCAGCACGATCGGCGCCGCCGCGGGCAGCGCCCTGTCTTTCAATTCGACCGGAATCGATTTCTCCATGACAGCGCTTTTTGTGGTGATTTTTGTGGAACAGTGGGAAAAGTCGCGGCGGCATCTGCCGGCCCTGTCCGGCATCGTTATTTCCATCGCCTGCCGGCTGCTGTTCGGCGTGGATTCTTTTCTTATCCCGGCGATGGCCGGAATCACGGCCGCTATGTTTCTGGAGAAGCGCTGGCTGAAGCCGGAGGATGAAGCGAAGACGACAGATGAAATGAAAATGACAGATAAAGCGAAAACGACGGATGAAGCGAAGATGACGGATGAAGCGAAGAAAGCAGATAAAGTGAAGACGACGGATGAAGTGAAGACAATGAATAAAGGAGGCAGCGGATCATGATTGACGCAGGATATTCTCTGGCGCAGATTGCGGTGATCGCGGGGGTCACGGCCCTGATCCGCTTTCTGCCGTTTCTGGTTTTCCACAAGGGAACGCCCAAGGCCGTGCTTTACCTCGGCGAGGTGCTCCCGTATGCGATTATCGGCATGCTGGTCGTCTACTGTCTGAAAAATGTTTCCTTTATCAGCGGCACGCATGGAATCCCGGAGGGGCTGTCTGTGCTGCTGGTCGTGCTTTTGCACCGGTGGAGACACAACACGCTGCTTTCCATTGCAGGCGGGACGGTGTGTTATATGGTGCTGGTGCAGGCGGTATTTTGAGGGCGGTATTTTGAGGGCGGGATTCTGATATCAGGATTCTGATCTCGGGATTCTGATCCCGGGCTGCGCACACTCCCGGCAGGACGGCATATATTACGTTAGCTGAAAAAAAGGAGATAACGTTATGAAGAAAAAAGTTTTGCCGTTTCTGCTGTCCGCGGCGCTGGCCGCGGGAATGATGCCCGTCGCCGCGGGCGCGGAGGAGCCCGAGAAAGTCACGCTGAATGAAGTTGCACATTCGATTTTTTATGCACCGCAGTACGCGGCGATCGAGCTGGGCTACTTCGAGGAGGAAGGCATCGATCTGACGCTGGTGAACGGGTTCGGTGCGGATAAGACAATGACGGCCCTGTTGTCCGGCGAGGCGGACATCGGGTTTATGGGTGCGGAGGCCTCCATTTATACGTACAGCGGCGGCGCTGCGGACGCCCCGGTGAACTTTGCGCAGCTGACGCAGCGCGCCGGCAACTTCCTGGTGGCGCGCGAGGAGATGCCGGACTTTCAGTGGAGCGACCTGAAAGGCCATAAGGTTCTGGGCGGGCGCAAGGGTGTCGTACACAATACAATGTAAATTTTGAAACAATGTATTAAATCTATTGCGCCTGACACTTCGCAGAGAGCAAAGATTTCTTTCTTAAAAAGGCGTCCGCCTGCATGATAATATTGGTCATGAAAATTACACTATTATCCATGGCTGATATTTTATTGCAGCAATCAGGAACTTCATTATTTATGCAGCCTGTTTATAATCAATGACAGCAATCTCCTGCATCAGCTTCTTTGCCATGTTTACAATAATCTCCAGCTTTTCAGCAACCTCATCGGTGTAGTATTTTTCGCCGCACTGATCACATTCAAGACAAGGAACGTTCTTGATTACGATGATGCAGTTTTTATAGTTCACAACATGGGTTGTGGTACTCTGGATAGTAGTCGTATTTTTACAAAACATACACATATTTATTTCCCCTTTCTTCTGGTTTTCAAATCGTTTTCGAATTTCTTTGTGTCTGGGTAATAAGCCGTTATGATGTATATATTTATACTATCACATCCGGCAACGATATGCAAAATCCGATTGTTTACAGTATACCCAAAAATCAGACAGCTCGGATTAAGATAATCTTCCGGATATTCTTCAATAATTTCTCCGGTAGCAATCCCGTTTTTTACATCTGCTCTGCTGATATCTCTTTCCTGCATTCGTTCTAAGCAGTGCTTTGTCCAGATAATTTTTGAATCTGCGCACAATGTTTGATATATTTTTAAATCCAAATACATGTCACCTCCTTTTTAGTTAAGCCTCTTTCTATTCGTAAATCGTCGATTTTCTCCTGTAAATTTCCTGGTAATTCCGCCATCGTGATCACTTTCCTGATGTAATTGTAGCCTCTGCCGGTATCTGCGTCAATTGGTATAATGCAAATTTGCATTATCTTTTATGGAATGTAAGAGATATTGCCACGACTGCAAGGAATGCCATTTTAAAAAAGCTGTTCTATGAAAATGAAATATTCTTTCTTTTGGGTAACAGGTAATGATACTCCTGCGTAGTTATGGCGGGAACTTCGGAGAGGCGGAATTCCCATGGTCAGCAAGCCGTCTGAAAGAAAACGGACAAGCAACAGACAAGCCAATTTTTCATATGATGAATCAAGCCTGGATTGCGAACAGATGTGATAACTATGAAGAAACCAGTCTATTATTTTTGGCGCAATGATTTTCCCACACAGGAAGAGTATAAAGCGGCAAAAGGCCGTTTTGAAAAAATGGGCTTCCGGATTGTCACATACCTTGACGGTAAGCAGGATCAGGATATTCATGCCGGGATAAAGGCTTTGGTTCGAAATCATTGGGAAGAAAACAGTCACATATCGTAGGCTTTCTGCTTACAGCTGATGAAATCCAGCATATGATATCATTACATTATTCATATATAATATTTTCAGTTAACCGGAAAGGATAATTATGAATGCAGGATATGTACGTCTTTCACGAGACGATGATCATAAAAACTATGTCTCCATCGAAAATCAAAAGTTAATCATTAATCAATACGCAGCCGATCACGGAGCAATCATTGATCGCTGGTACGAAGACGATGGTATTTCCGGCTATATTTTTGTTGAGGTAAGATAACGTAACCTTTTTTGCAGAGGGCGTTATCTTACCTCTTTTTGATGTAT
>CANRIG010000056.1 GCA_947630595.1 uncultured Lachnospiraceae bacterium
GGGCACGGTTGCCGTCGCCAGAGGCAAAACCCTGGGCTACCTCGAGCAGCACCAGGACGTCAACAGCACGCAGACCATCTACGCGGAGCTGCTGAGCGTCAAGCAGGGCCTGCTGCGCATGGAGCAGCGCCTGCGCGAAATGGAGCACAGCATGAAGCAGCTCTCCGGGCAGCCGCTCCAGGAGCTCATGGAGCAGTACAACCGCATCTCCACGGAGTTTGAGCACAGCAACGGCTACGCGGTCCGCAGCGAGGTCACCGGCATCCTGAAAGGCCTCGGCTTCTCCGAGGACGAGTTCAGCAAACAAATCTGCACGCTCTCCGGCGGTCAGAAGACGCGCGTGGCGCTGGGCCGCCTGCTGCTGTCCGCGCCCGACATCCTGCTGCTCGACGAGCCGACCAACCACCTGGATTTAAATTCCATCGCCTGGCTTGAGAATTACCTGATGGGCTACGGCGGCGCGGTGCTCATCGTCGCGCACGACCGCTATTTCCTGAACCGCGTGGCCTCCAAAATCATCGAGGTCGACAACGGCCGCGTCACCGTCTTTTCCGGAAATTACAGCGCCTACGCCGAAAAAAAAGCGCAGATGCGCGAAATCGCCTGGAAGGCCTACCTCAACCAGCAGCAGGAAATCCGTCATCAGGAGGCGGTCATCGCCAAACTGCGTTCGTTTAACCGCGAAAAATCCATCAAGCGCGCCGAAAGCCGCGAAAAAATGCTGAACAAAATCGAAGTCCTGGAGCGCCCCGGCGAGGTAAAGGCGGACATGCATCTTCGCTTCACCCCGCAGATTACCAGCGGCAGCGATGTGCTGACGGTCGAGCACCTCAGCAAGTTTTTCCCCGGCAATCCGCTGTTTCAGGACCTGAATTTCAAAATCACCCGCGGCGAGCGCGTGGCCATCATCGGCGACAACGGCACCGGCAAGACCACGATCCTCAAAATCCTGAACGAGCTGGTTCCCGCCGACAGCGGCGCCTTTACCCTGGGCAGCAAGGTGCACATCGGCTATTACGACCAGGAGCACCAGCTGCTGCACATGGAAAAAACGCTGATGGACGAGATTTCCGACGTCTACCCGGCCATGAGCGGCACCGAGATCCGCAACGTGCTGGCCGCGTTTCTGTTCACCGGGGACGACGTGTTCAAGCGCGTCGGCGACCTCAGCGGCGGCGAGCGCGGACGGCTCGCGCTGGCACGGCTCATGCTCTCCCGCTCCAATTTCCTGATCCTCGACGAGCCGACCAACCATCTCGACATCGTCTCCAAGGAAATTCTCGAGGAGGCGCTGCGCAGCTACACCGGCACCGTGCTCTACGTCTCACACGACCGCTATTTCATCAACCAGACGGCGACCCGCATTCTGGAGCTGAAAAACCGGCATCTGGTCAACTACATCGGCAATTACGATTATTACCTGGAAAAGGTGGAGGAGCTGAGCCGCATCTACGCGCCCGGCCCGGCCGGTCAGCCCGACAAGGCCGCTCCCTCCTCGTCCAAGGAAGACCGCGCGCGCCGCAAGGAGGAGCAGGCGCGCGACCGCAGGCGCAAAAACGAGCTGGCCCGCACCGAGGAGCGCATCGCCGCCCTGGAGGCCCGCAGCAAAGCGATCGACGAGGACCTGACAAAAGAAGAAATCTTCACCGACGTCGCAAAGTGCACGGCGCTGAGCCAGGAGAAGGCGGCGGTTCTTGAGGAGCTCGAAGGCCTGTACGAGGCCTGGGAGGAGCTGTGCGAGTAAAGGGCAGCCGCCGCGCCGGTCAGCCGGCCTCCTGCTCTAGCGCGCAGACCGCATGGTTATTGACCCCGTCCACCCACAGCTTCACGTGTTCCACCTCGTAGACGCGGATGATGGAGGCCAGCTCCGCTGCATCGGGATCGATCTGCGCAAACAGATTTTTGCAGTTCACAAAGAAGTCGCGGTGATAGCAGACGGTCCGCCGGTCCCCGAAAATCGCCCCGTAAAAGATGTCGGACTCCACCAGGTCCTGAAACATATGGCTGCCGTAGCTCAGCTCCGGCATATAGCCGGCCCGGTTGTCCGAGACCTCGCAGATGGCGCAGAAGCCGGAAATGTCCACGAAGCGCACCGGCACGCCGAGCTCCGGCGAGGAGGTGCCGATCCGGCCCGGAACCGTAAGCAGGATGTTTTTCCCCTGATTTTTGTAGTAGCGGTTGACCACGCCGATGGCGTCGGCGACGTGCGGCTTCTGCGCATACGGAAACTCATAGTACGCCTTCGGCTCCACCTGAATGATCACGTGAATCGGCCGCACCGCGGACTGTCCCATCGAGGAATTGCGGATTTCAAAGAATACCTGCTCCCGCTTCACCTCCGGCATCTGCAGGCTGACCTCGCCGCGCCCCACGTAGAGCGGGCGGCACTGCAGCAGATTGACCACAAAATCGCCGTTCTGGCTCAGATTGACCGTATATTCAATATCCACCGGATTCCCGTAAGCCTGCTGCAGCTCATGCAGCATTTTTTTCATCATCGAAGTAAAGCGCCGGTTTGCCAGAAGGCGCTGGCAGCTCACAAAATAAATATCGCGCGCCCGTCCCATCTCGCGCAGCCGGTCTTCCGCCTCCGTATCGTGCTCCAGCACGATATTTTTGTACCACTGCGGCAGATGCGGCAGCAGCTCATCCAGCGTCGCCTCGCGGGTGCGGTTCTCCGCCATGTTGATGACGTCGATCTTGTGCTGGGAAAAACGGTGCTTGTCGGCGATTTTGACCAGCATCGTCACCTCTGGCCGGTCGAGGTTGACCAGGCGCGGATAATCGTTTTCCGTACGGTCCACGGCTTTCGTCCCCAGGCCCATGACAATGCGCAGCATCCCGGCGGACGGGTCCATGTCCGGCATCCATTTGTAGGCGCTGTAGCTGTAGCCGACGCCGGCCGTGCATGGCATGAAGTACGGGCCGTAATAGGAGCCGGAAACGCGCTGCACGAGAATCGCCATCTGCTCGTCGCAGTCGGCCAGCCCCCTCTTTTTGCGGTATTCCAGCGCCGACGGGTCCATCGTGCTGGCGTAGACGGTGCGCACTGCATGCTCAAACGCCTCCATCCGCTCCTCGATCTCGCCGCGGTTGGGGCAGAACACGGATTCGTATTTTCCGGCAAACGCATTGCCGAAGCCGTCCTCCAGCAGGCTCGAGGAGCGGACGATGATCGGGTTCTGGCCGAAGTATTCCAGCATGTTGCGGAAAGTCTCGCGGATGTTGTTCGGGAACTGTCCCTGCAGAAGCCCCTGCTTCAGCTCCTCCGCCGCGCTCAGATAGCCCTCCTCCGTCTTCTGGCGGATGCGCGTCTCCCAGCAGCCGCTGGAAACGATGTATGTATAAAACACGTCCGAACCGATGTAAAACGAGTCATGCTGCTCGCTGTGCTGCTGGCAGTCCGGCATTGCCTTCTCCACGATCTTGCGCGCCAGCAGCATGCCGCAGGCCTTTCCGCCGATGGCGCCGCTGCCGATCATGCGGTCGCGCACCTTGAAGTAATCCTCCGGCTCAAAATACTGTTTGAGCAGCTTATGCATCTTCGGGTCCCGCGTCATCGTGCTCTCGATAATCACGTCCTCCGTCTCGTCCGTAAAGCAGCCGTTCCGGAAATCCTCGCGCGCCTTGGCGAAAAAGCGGTCGTGACTGTCGCGCGACTGATCCTGTCCGTTGTCGGTGGCCTCCTGAATCAGATTGTAATAGCGGCTGGTGGAGACGCCGTCGGTCAGCGGCTCAAAATTTCCGCTCCCGTCCCCGCAGTAATGCGGCAGAAACATCGTCGCCGAATAGCGGTTCCAGACCTTGAGCGGATGCAGGTAATGCGCATCCCCGTCCGAGTGGACGTCCAGCAGCAGCTGCGTGGTCTCACGGATGCGGGCCACTGCCTCAAACGAATGCTTGCCGCGGATCAATGGGAAAAAGGCGACCGTGTCCAGCAAAAACAGGTAGGGACAGGTGACGCAGAAGAAATTGCCCATCATCAGGTCCGTATACCAGGCGGACTGCAGCTCGGAAAGGCTGTCAAAGACGTAAAAGGCATCCCGTCCCTCTCTTGTGATCACATCATGAATCGCAACCGTAAATTTCTCAAAACCCTCATCCGGGTCAAAATAACAGGTCTTCACACCCTCCATCTCGGGCAGAATCCGCGGGTGCTGGGCGAAACGAATGTAGATCAGATTCCTCCCGTCCGCGATCGCCTGCCGCACATAGGGCCCGACAAAATAACAGTATTCCTCCAGACTGGTCACCTGCCACACCACATTGTCGCCCAGGCGGATGTAATCCAGCACCTGATCCAGTCCGGGCAGGCCGCTTTTTACTTTTTCAAACGCTGCCATTGGGTATTCCTCCTTTTCCGAAACGCAGAAAATCCCCCTGACGGGGACCGCTTCGTCCCTCAGGAGGATTTCTCTTCATCAATGATATGATTGTATTATTGGTTAAATGCAGTTTTCCTGTAATGTATTTTAATGGAATCCGCCGGTTCTGGCAAGCGTTATTTTATACAGTGCGCAGCTCCGGGTTTTCTCAATCATTTTGCACAGCTCGCGGCTCCGGGACCAATCGTTTTGTACAGCCCGCAGCTCTGCGGCCGCTCAGAAAAACCGCGCGCCCATATATCCGACCATGCCGTCGACTTCCACCTTGTACCAGCCGCCCGCATCCTCAAGGAACTGCACTGTGGTCCCGTACATGTATTCGCCTATGATCTCATATTCATAGCCCGGGCCGCTGCGGATGTAGCAGGAATTTTTCAAAGTCATATACACCGGCTCCGGCGGATCCGTCTCGGTCTGCACCGCGGTCTCCGTCTGCGGCTTCGCTTCGGTCTGTACTGCGGTCCCCGTCTGCGGGTTCGTCCCGGACTGTGCTGCGGTCCCCGTCTGCGGGTTCGTCCCGGCCTGCGCCGGCATCTGTCCCTGTACGCCTTCGCCATCCGTCCGTATGCCGGAAAGCGCGGCCGCTTCCTGCTCCGCTGCGTTCTGCACGGCTGTGGTTCCGCTTTCCTTCGTTTCACCCGCACCGCTGCCCGCTGAGTCTGTCTGAGCGCGCTCCGGCTCTGCCGCAGTTTCTCCGGATTTCGATTCTAGCTCAGTCGCCCCCGGTTCCGCTTCGGTCGCCTGACCTGCTTCGGTTTCCTGCGACTCTGCTTCCGTCGCCCGGCCCGCCTCGGTTTCCCGCGGTTCCGACTCCGTCTGTCCGTCCGCATCCGCGCGTCCGGTCTCCGTCTGCATCCCCGCCGCTTCCTGCGCGTCCCCGCCGCTGTATCCGCGATAAATGCGCACGCCAAACAGAACCAGCACAAACAGCAGAATCACCGCCAGCGCCAGCATGAAATAGCGCAGATAATCCGATAACCACTCTTTAAAATCTTTCATCGTTTATTCACCAGAACAGCCTGATCGCTTTTTTGATCTGCATCGCATACCAGATGGCAACCACAAAAAACGCCGTAATTGCAATGACGTAGGGAACCGTGCCAAGCTTCTGCGTGAAGTCCTGGAACAGTCCCGCGGCCCCGCAGATAATCGAGATGACGCCGAACGCCAGCTGCTTGCCGCCCGTAAACCGGATAAAGCCCTGCACATCCTTGCATTTTTTGATATTGAGGTTCTGCGGGAGCAGCATGCTGCTCTTGATCGCCCCTGTTTTCATCATATCCAGATAAAGGTAAACAACATACACGCCGCAGGCCAGAATCATCGCGTCCATCAGCGCATACATGGGAGTCATATCCATCCGCCGACACTCCTTTCTCCCTGAACTTTTCTTTTACATGCCAAGAAACGCCTTCACGGCCGCTTTCATTTCGCCCACATCGATCACCTGATCGTGCAGCACCGGCGCCTCGCGGATCTCCTCGATCGCCCGAGGAACCGCTGTCCCGGAAACGCGGCTCAGCTCATCGATCAGCGCGAAGTCCTCTTTTTCTCCGTACGCGCTGTCGATCGCCTCCATGACGCTTCTGGCAAATTTGTAGGGGCTGGCCGTGGAAGCGATCACCGCCGGCGCCGCATCGCCGGTCTCCTGCCGCCAGGTGTGGTACACATGGGAGGCCACCGCCGTGTGCGGGTCAAGCACATAGCCGTCCGTCCGGTACATGCGGGCGATCTCCTGCGCCGTCTGCTCCAACGTCGCGTATCCGCCGCAGAAATCCTGCATCTTTGCGCGCATTTCCTCCGTGACCGTATAGCGGCCCGTCTGCGCCAGCTCGTTCATCAGCTCCGTATTCTTCGCGGCGTCGTCCCCGGCCATGCGGTAGATCAGGCGCTCGAGATTGCTGGAAATCAGAATATCCATGGACGGAGAGGTCGTCAGGATAAATTCGCGGTTCCGGTCGTAAACTCCGGTCTGGAAAAAGTCGAACAGCACCTTGTTTTCATTGGAGGCGCAGATCAGCCGTCCGATCGGAAGACCCATGTTTTTCGCGTAAAAGGCCGCCAGAATATTGCCGAAATTTCCGGTGGGCACCACCACGTGGATGGAATCCCCTGCCTGAATCCTGCCGGACTTTAAAAGCCGCCCGTAAGCGTAGACATAATATACAATCTGCGGAACCAGCCGCCCGATGTTGATCGAGTTGGCCGAGGAAAAGCGGAATCCCGCCTGCAAAAGCTCCGTCCCCAGCGCAGCGTCGGAAAACAGGCGCTTGACGCCGCTCTGCGCATCGTCAAAATTGCCGCGGATGCCGATCACACAGGTGTTAGCCCCTTTCTGCGTCACCATCTGCCGCTCCTGGATGGCGCTGACGCCGTCCTTGGGATAAAAGACGATGATGCGCGTCCCCGGCACATCCGCAAACCCGGCCAGCGCCGCCTTGCCCGTGTCCCCGGAGGTCGCGGTCAAAATGACAATCTCGTGCTCCTCGCGGTTCTTCTTTGCGGCGGTCGTCATCAGGTACGGCAGAATCGACAGCGCCATATCCTTGAACGCAATCGTGGCCCCGTGAAACAGCTCCAGATAATAAGCGCCATCCGCCTCGCGCAGCGGCGCGATCTCATCGGTATCAAACTTTGCATCGTAAGCCTGCCGGATGCAGGATTTCAGCTCCTCCTCCGTATAGTCGGTGAGAAACTGCTTCATGACCGCATACGCGGTCTCGTGGTAGGACATCCCCGCCAGCGCCTCCAGCGGCACGTCGAGCTGCGGAATCTGCTCCGGCACAAACAAACCGCCGTCCTCCGCCAGTCCTTTCAGAATCGCCTGAGAAGCCGTCACCCGGTTCTGCGCGTCTCTGGTACTTCTGAACATTACATTCATGCTATTCTTCCTTTCCTCTGCACGGCTGCGCTTTCGCCATGCCGTACACGTGCTGAGCCGTGCTCACCGCAAAAACTGTGTTTTCGGCCGCAGGCATTCTTATATATCATACCACAGAAAAAAGGCTGTTGCAATCCTGCAGCAGCCTTTTTTGTCAGACGCTATCCACATATTCCCTGAACGTAAAGTACTCATGTCCGCCGTACTCAAACAGCTTCACCAGACTGGCGTCAAACCAGCTCGTGCTGGAATGATCCGCTGAATCGCGCGCGAAGAAGAACAGAGCACCCTGTGAATAGTCCTCGCCCTCCAGCACTCTCTCGACGGCCTCCACCGTGGAGTCGGTGACGGCGACGGAATGAATTCTCCCGTCCGTGGTCGGCTGGAACTGCTCGTCCTGCCAGACCACCTCGCAGATCGTGTCCGGAAAATGCGAATCGTGTACCCGGTTCAGAACGACTCCGGCTACCATCATTTTACTGGTAAGGTCTCCGCCCGTGGCCTCCGCTTCCACAATCTGCAATAATGTATAATACTCATCCGAAGACATCTGATTCGTATATACCGCCTGCTGTGCGTAGTAGCCGAGCTCACCGGCGATCTTCGTACCCTCCTCCATGTCGGTACGCCGGATGACCCTGCGGTCCAGCCCTCTGACTCCTGCCAGTATCTCCTCATTCGCATCTGACACGCTCACCAGTCTGGTCACATCCGAATACCGCTCCATATCTGCCACACCGTTGACAACCCCCATCAGCCCGGCCTGAAACTGCTGTACCCTTCCGTCTTCCCCCGCCGAGGAATCCACAGCGTATACCCGGCCGTGCCCGCTGGCATCAAACTCTGAAATGACAAGCGCGATACTGCCGATCATAAAAATCCCGGCCAGTATCCAAGCGATATCCCTGATGTACCGGCTGATGACGCGCTTCGTGAAATCACAGAATGATTTCGCTCCGTTTTGTAACAGCATCATAAACTCTCCTGTCATCGTATTGCCTCGGCATCTCCCCTGCCTCCGCGCTACCCCCTACCGTTTAAGCATACTGCCTCTCAACGTATCTGCATTATACAAAACTTTAATAGCTTGTGTCAATATATATTTCATATTTTTGTAACATATTATCTGGCCGACTTTTTTCGCGTTCCTGTCATTGTATATTTTGTCTATATTTATCGTCTTTTTCTGATTATTTTTTGTCTGTTTTTCCTTCATCGTTTCTCCCGTTCCGTCAAATTTCACATTTTTCATCCGCCGCAAATTTTGCGTTTCCGCGCGTATTTCCGCAAAAAAACGACAATCTTTCGCGATTGCCGTCTTTTGTTTAATAATTATGTAATATTTTGTAATATTCTTCATTAACCATCCGGATCACAGGCCCTGCTTCGCCGCCCCGGCCTCGTGCTTATGGCTCTCCGTCATATGGTTGATGCAGGTCAGCAGCGCGTCGATCGAAGCCTTGATGATATCGACGTCCACGCCGGAGCCCCAGTGAATCTTGCCGTTCTTGTCGCGGATGCCGACATAGGCGATCGCGCGCGAGCTGGAACTCTGCTCCAGCGCATGCTCCTCGTAGCTCACCAGATCGTACTCCAGGCGGAAGTGGCGCTTCATCGCGTTGCTGACCGCGTTGAGACGGCCGTTTCCGGAAGCCACGATCACGCTGCGCTTGCCCTCGTAAGTTGCCGTCACCTCGGCGATAATGCCGTTGTGCTGCTTGAAATGCACTTCCTCGATCTTATACGGCTCCACGATATTCTCAAACTTCTCGCGGTAGAGGTCGAAAATCTCCTGCGGCTGCAGCTCCTTATGCAGCGAATCGGAAACACCCTTTGCAATATAGCCCATCGCCTCGCGCATCTTCTTCGGCAGCTTGAGTCCGAAATGCTGCTCCAGGATGTAGCCGACGCCGCCCTTGCCGGACTGGCTGTTGATCCGGATGACGTCCGCGTCGTAGGAACGCCCGATGTCCGTGGGATCGATCGGCAGGTAGGGAACAGTCCAGGTATCGCAGTTGTGCTCCTCGCGGTACTTCATGCCCTTGGCGATCGCATCCTGATGCGAGCCGGAGAACGCCGCAAACACCAGCGCTCCGCCGTACGGCCTGCGCTCGTCGACCTTCATCCCCGTATATTCCTCATATTTATCCGTGATATCCGTCATGTTGGTGAAGTCCAGCTTCGGGTCGACGCCCTGCGCGTACATGTTCAGCGCCAGCGTCACCACGTCGACGTTGCCGGTGCGCTCGCCGTTGCCGAACAGCGTGCCCTCGATGCGCTCCGCTCCGGCCAGCATGCCCATCTCCGCGTCGGAGATGCCGCTGCCGCGGTCGTTGTGCGGGTGCAGGGACAGCACCACATTGTCCCGGTATTTCAGGTGGTCGTTGACGTACTCGATCTGGCTCGCATAGACATGGGCCATCGACATCTGCACCGTGCTCGGGAGGTTGATGATCGCCTTGCGGTCCGGCGTCGGCTGCCATACGTCCAGCACAGCGTTGCAGACCTCGGTCGCATAATCCACCTCGGTGCCCGTAAAGCTCTCCGGGCTGTACTCGAAGCGGTACTTCGCGCCCGCCTCATCCGACAGCTCTTTCAGCAGTTTGGCGCCGTCCACGGCAATTTTCAGAATCTCCTCCTTGGACATGCCGAACACCTGCTCGCGCTGCGCGTAGGAAGTGGAATTGTAGACGTGGACGATCGCGTTCTTCGCACCTTTCAGGGCCTCAAAGGTCTTGCGGATGATGTGGTCGCGGGCCTGGGTCAACACCTGCACGGTCACATCGTCCGGAATCAGATCCTCTTCGATCAGCTTGCGCAGGAACTGGTACTCCGTATCGGAAGCTGCCGGGAATCCAACCTCAATCTCCTTGAACCCGACATCCACCAGCAGTTTGAAAAATTTCACCTTCTGTTCCAGAGACATCGGCACCACCAGCGCCTGGTTGCCGTCGCGCAGGTCCACGCTGCACCACACCGGCGCGTGGTCGACGTACTCCTTTTCGGCCCACTTCATGCTGCGCTCCGGCGGCATATAATACTGTCTCGTATACTTTCTGTAATTCATCATGGCTTTCCTTCTCCTTTTCTTTTTTTCTCTTTCATCTGCGTCGGAACAACATCTTCTGCGCGGCGGGAAAAGGCCCCTCCCGGCTGCACAAAAAAACGTCCCTCCGGCTTTTGCCGGAGAGACGGAAGACAGTTCTTTCGCGGTACCACTCTCATTTATGATTGCTCATACACTCTGCGGATACGGACACAATCGTCGTATATCCTTTCCGTATAACGGCCGGAATTCCGTCTGCGTCTACTCTCCCGCATGGGATTTGGGGCAGCCGCTCAGGAGCGAGTTCCGCTCATATCTTCTGACGCCTCGCACCACCCGGCATCTCTCTGAAAAAAGAACATCAGCGTACTATTCTCCGTCATCGCATTTCGCCTTTATTTGTTTCTACACACTCTAACATCGAAATCCGGTTTTGTCAAGACGCAAAATGCAAATATCTCCGCAAATCTCATTTGCAAACAGCTCCGTGATACGCCGGAAATCCGTCAAAAGGATTACCATTTTTTCTTTCCATTTTCCGCTTCTTCCCTTCGGCGCAGCTCCGCCTCCAGCTCTTCCAGAGACATTCCCTCGATCACGGATTCTTTTTCCTGCCGCATTTTCTCCTCTCTTTTTCTCCTGCGCCTGATTCTGGAGTTGGTGATGCACCGAAGCAGCAGCAGAACAATCAGCACAAGCAGTAAGAACATAAACGCGCATCCAGCGGCAAATACGACCATAAAATGATCCTTTGCATACGCCGACAGCATATCCAGGCCTTCGGTCAGACGGTCCAGGCCTTCGGTCAGAAGGCTCTCCAGGCGGCTCAGCAGCGCGCCCACGCCCGTATCCTGCTGCGTCTGCGGTTCTTCCTGATTTTCGTCCATGATCTGGATCGGATTCTCCGTCGTTCCATCCGTACCCGCTCCGGCCGGCTGCGGAGTCTCCGCCGCCCCGCCCGGCGTCTCGCCGGATGTTTCCGCGCTTTCAGAGCCATGGGCAAAACCGTAGGAAATAAGCTGCGCGGTTTCCCCGTAGGCTTCCCCGGCGTCATGCGTTCCCATCACGACCGAGACGACATGCTTTTCCCCGCTGCCGCCAAAGGTCATAACGGCATTCAGGTTTCCGGAACTATAGCTTTCTTTTCCTCCCTCGCACCAGTCCTGGTAATAAGCGGAATCGGTTCCGAGCATCTGGCAGCTGCTTCGAAGCTGTCTGGAAGCGCCGGTCAGATTAGTGGGTTCTGTGTCGTATTCCGTCCGCCCGCAGATTTCACGAAAGGCCGGGTTGGCATATGCGGCCCTGGCGATCAGGGCAATGTCATAGGCACAGGTATACTGATCGCTGCCATCGCGCCCATAAGGATCGGAAAAGTGGGTATTCACACAGCCCAGCTCCGCCGCCCGCTCATTCATCCGCGCGGCAAAAGCGTCTCTGCTCCCGGCTATATATTCTGCGACGCCGTTGCTGACATCCTCTGCAGAGCCCAGCATCAGTGCGCACGCGGCGTCATAAAGGGGAATTTCCTCGCCCGGCTGCAGGCCAAGCTTCGGGCTGTCCTCGCCGACGTCATACAGGATCTCGGAAAAAGGCACCCGCTCCCCCAGATCATAGTTCTCCGCCAGCAGCAGCACCGTCATCATTTCCGCAAATTCGCCTGCAGGCTGCGCCGCTTTTTCATCTTTTCCAAAAATCAGATTTCCGGTATTCAGGTCCATAACCGCCGCAGAGGCGCACAAAAGCTGCGGCCCGTCTCCAGCGCCCTCCGATTCCCCGCAGACTATAAGGGAAGGCAGCAGCGACAGGCAAAGCAGCAGTAAGGCTATGCTTCTGTATTTCCATTTCTTCATTTTGATATCTCCCTTACCGGTTCCAAACAGGTCCGCAGGCATCAGATATAGTTCGCGCTCAATTCTATCCCGCTTTGGCTGGCTCTGACCAGATATTCGTGCATCTGTCTCTGCGTCAGGACTCCGGCCGGGCGGAAAATACCAGAGGTCTCCGGCGTAATTCCCTGTTTTGCGGCCCACTGCACCGCATCGTAATACCATGCGTTGGCGCTGACATCCTCAAAACTTCCCGTCCCGGAAGCGTACTCCGCGGGACTGCCGCAGTCCCGGTAAAGCATATTCAGGAATCCCGCCCGCGTGACAGCGTCATCCGGCGAAAAGGTGTCCGCGCCGCTGCCGGAGAGAATGCCCGCCGAAACGGCCCAGCGCACAGCATTATAATAATAGTCGTATTCCGTTACATCCGAAAAGGAGACGTCCCCGGCGGCGGCCGGAAAACCCTCCGCGGCCCACAGCTGATAAACGGCTTCCGCACGGGTGGTCACCTGCTCCGGCGCTTCCGCGGCCTCCACAGAGCCATACAGACGGCAGGGATACCAGCTGGCAAGATTGGAATAAAAACCGCTGTTATCCATATATCCTTCCTGGTCCTGATAGTGCCACCATTCCGACCCCAGCCCCGTCATACCGGAACGGATCATATACTGGCACATTTTTTTCGCGTCCTCCGTCATGGTGGCGGCGAAATGATCCGAATAATAATTGTAGGGCAGGCCGTAAAGCTCGCTGGCAATCCTTCCCGAAGGAGCATAATCCAGCAGCACCGCATCCCCGGAAAGCACATGCATTTTCGTAGGCATGTCGGCCTCCTCCGTGCCCCTTACCATCGTTACGTCAATGGCGCAGCCGACATTATGCGATGAGAGAGCCGCCGCCACAAAGAAACCCGTGTCGTAGCCGCCCAGCCTCAGCGCGCCTCCGCTCTGGTTATAGAGACTGTTGAAAGAAGCATTCATCAGCTTTGTAGCTGCGTTTGGCCGGTAGGCATCGTAAATCTTGAAATTATAACCGTCCGCCGCCGCCAGCTCCCTGGCCGCTGAAATTTTTTCCGCAGCGGTAAAAAGGACGGGGACAACAAACTCAAATCTGCCAAGCTTCTCATCCCATACTTTGCCCGCTCTGCTCGCGGCAGTTCCGCTGTAGGCGCCGCTGTCATAATAAAGAGAAGAATCGCCGTTATAATAAATCTGGCTTCCAAAAATATCCAGCTTCAGATTTACCGTGCCGCTCTCCGTCGTGGAAGTAAAAACAGAGCCGGTGGCGTTTGTCAGATTGTAAATGATATCCGGCTCCACATCCGGAAGATTGATCAGAATATTATCCGGTTTTACGTATCCGATCATGCCGTTGTATTCGATTTTCAGAAGGTCGTCATTGTATCTTCCCAGAATCTGGAAGGGCTCTTTCGCTCCGATCTCTTTCATGGAACTCAGATCCTGCTGATACACGTAAATCGAAGTCGTTCCCCAGGCGGTAACGCCGGAAAGGCGGTCAGAAAATTCTTCCGCAGAAGCGCGCAGGGAAAAAAACGCTACCATGGAAAGCTGCATGGCAAACGCCAGAATCATGACAGGCCACAGGCCAAAACCGCATCTTTTCACACGCATTCTTTTCCCTCCCATCGCAAGTTATAAAGCGGGCCGCAATCAAAAGGCCACGATCTTCTGTACCGAATGCGCCACCGGATAAGAACCGTATCCGTAAATTCCCGGGCACCAGCCGGCCCACTGCGCTTCCGGATCGTAGCAGCATCCGTCGATCAATACCCAGGAATGGCGGGTCATGCCGTCCGCCGCCCCGTCGCGCGAGCCGGAAACTCTGCCGCAGACCACCTCCGGGCTGTATCCGACTCCCTCCGCCAGCGCCGCAAACGCGCAGGCGAAGCCATAGCAGTTTCCGCTGCCGCTGGTAAGCGTATCCAGCGCCTGCCGCCTCTGCCAGCCGGCCGCGTTCAGATCCGGATACTTTCCGGCATAGTAGAGGTGCCCTCTGGTCACATAGTTCCAGCAGGCGGACAATTTCTGTCCGCGGGTCATGGTATCGTCCGTAATCGAATTGACGATCTGTATAACCTCAATCTTCAGCCGGGCATTGGTATCGCTCACTGCCGCGCCGTCTTTTCCAAGTTCAATCCCCTGATAAGTCTCGGAACACTTCACCTGTCCGTCCTTATCCGAGTAATACAGCTGTCCGTCCAGCACCTTCCAGCCCTCGGAAACCGTGCCGCCCGCGTTTACATAACAGGGTTCCCCGTCGATTTCCACGATCGTATCCTCCGCGGGGCTGAAACGTTCGTAACGGTAATATTCGCCGTCGTCCTCCACAATCACCGTTTCCGGCTCCGGCGGCACCGGCTCCGCTTCCGGCGCGCTTCCCTGATCAGACGCACTGGCCTCTTTGATCACGCCAACCTTGGAAATGTAGCCTTCCCGTCCGTCTTTCAGAGAGATTTTATACCATTTGCCGGTTTCTCCGATCACGGTAACCCTGGTGCCCCGGTCAGCCACCGATATTTTGTCGAAATCCAGTCCGGCGCCGGAACGCACATACACCGTGACAATCACATCCATCTGCTGCGGTTCCCGGAAGACCAGCTCGTCTCCTTCTTCCGCCGTTCTGACCGCCTTGCCGCTTCCGGCGGAGGTGTATTTTATGCTCAGAAAGCTCCCGTACATCACCAGAATCGGCGATCTCACATCGTCTTTATCCACCTGCAGGAACCGGTGCTCCACACCGTCCGCATCCGTCAGCGTCAGCTCGTCCTCCTCCAGCCGGGCCCCCGTGAAGTCAAGCCCGGATTGGTTATCCAGCGTCCAGACGTACTCGCCTTCCTCCGTAACTTCCAGCTCCGTCGACTGGGCTTCGGTTTCCGTCTCTTCTTCCGTCTCGGACTCTGCTTCTATCGCTTCTTCCGCTTCCGTCTCGGACTCCGCTTCTATCGCTTCTTCCGCTTCTGTCTCGGACTCAGCCTCCGCCACTTCTTCCGTTTCCGTCTCAGACTCCGCTTCTATCGCTTCTTCCGTTTCCGTCTCCGCTTCCGTCGCTTCTTCCGCTTCCGTCTCGGACTCTGCCTCTGTCGCTTCTTCCGTCTCCTGCTCCGCCGGAATTTCTGCGTCGAAAGAAACCTCGAAGGTTTCCTCCGCTTTGTACAGCGCATCATAGCGCCCGGAACCAGCCTCGATCCGGTAAAAGCGCAGGGTCGAATCCGCCTCGTATTTGTCCAGGTTCGGGTCAAACGCATACCACTTGCCGTTGATCTCGACCTCGGTCCAGGCATGCGGCTGCCATGAGGAAGCGGAAAACCCGTCCGTGGTTCCCGTGCAGATCCTCACCTCGCAGTCTGTGGCCGCCTTCGCCAGAAACGCATACAGGGCCGCAAAGTGGTAGCAGCTCCCGGCTTTATCCGAAAGCATCTCGAGGGCGTAATCCCTCTCCCATCCGTCGTAAGCCTCGAAACCGACCTTGCGGGCGTAGCTGTAGTTTTCCTCCACATACTGAAACAGCCGTCCCAGCTTCGCCGCGGAGCTGTCCGACTCAGCCGTCTGCTCCAGGACCACCGCGTTCAGCGTTTCCTGAAAATCCGTCTTCTCCGCCTCGGATGCCTCGGCTCCCATATAATAAGTGACATTGTCGGTCTTGTACACGTAGACCACGAAATTATCATAGTACCACGCGCCGTCTTCGCCGCTCTCTTTGCCGCTTTCCCCGAACCAGCAGCCCTGTCCGAAATATTCCGTCCGCTCCGGCTCTCCGATCAGCTCCAGCAAAGGCGCGATATCGGACTCCTTCTGGGCCGCCTCCTGCAGCTCCTCCGTCTTTTCTTCGTCGCGGGCTCCATCCTCTGAAAAACAGCAGAATGCCCCGTCGATGATCTGAATCCCGGTCAGATTTTCCTTTTCCGCCCCGGAATGATCACTGCTTGCTTCCGCCGCCAGGACCGCGGACGTCATTCCGAACTGCATTGCCAGCACAACAATCAAAGAAAAAAACAGTACGTTCTCTTTCCACTTCATTCTGATTTTCATCACGTCACAATCTCCCTGCACATACCAAGAAGAAAGAATTCTTCTTTAATTTTACATCAAATTCCAGTCAAAATGCAAGCCTGTTCCGCCGTATAGCCGCAAAAACCTGCAGTTCCGCCATACAACCGCAAAAACCGCGCCTTACAGTTCCACATCGACGCTTTTCTGCTTTTTATAGCATTTCGCCCCGGACGACTTCTGCCGGTACCAGTCCAGTTTCCGGCTGGAATAGCGCTCCGCGTTCGCGTCGAAGGCATACCAGGTCTTCCCGATCTTGATCTCCGTCCACGCATGGGGCTGCCAGTTAGAGGCTTTGAACGCATTGCTTGTCCCCCAGCAGATGCGGACCGGATATCCGGTCGCCCGTTTCGCCAGAAACGCGTAGACCGCCGCATAATGATAACAGCTGCCCTGCCCGTTTCCCAGCATGGACTCAGCGTAAGAATATTCCCAGTTTTTCGCCCCGGTAAAGCCGATCGCCCGCGCATATTTGAAATGGTCGGCGCTGCTGACATAGTCGAACAGCAGCTTCAGCGCCTGCTCCTTCTTTGTGCCTGCCGTAACGCCGGCCGCCTTCACGGCTTTGTCCATCTTTTTTACCAGGGAAGCGCTGATCGCTTTTGTCCGTCCGGCCTGGAGGACGCCCCTGGAATCAAAATAGCACGACTGATATTTCGAGCCGTTTTTCAGCGTATACCAGCCGGTCTTGCGCACGCCGTCCGCGCCGAAATAATATTTTTTGCCGTTGATGGTCTGCAGGCAATTTTTGTATTTCCTGCCGTTTTTGTAATAACAGTATCCGGCGGCCTCCTTCACCCAGCCGTTTTTTACGGAAGCAGCCTCCACAGCCGGCACGCCGTGCACAGAGCCGGATACCGGCCCCAGGCAGCAGCAGGCCGCAAGCAGAATGATTTTCAGTTTTTTCATCGCAGTTTTCATCATCTCATCCCTCCGCTCTCAGCTTCTAAAATCCACAATCCGCTGGATCTGATGCGAAACCCCATAATAGGAGCTTCCATAAATTCCGCCGGCCCAGCCCGCGAACTGCGCCTCCGGATCGTAATAGCATCCGTTGATCCTTACCCAGGCGTGGCGCGTCAGGCCGTCGGCGGCGCCGTCCCGCGAACCGCTTACCCTGCCGCAGACAACGTAAGGATGGTAGCCCACTTCGTTTGCCAAGGCCGCAAACGCGCAGGCGAAGCTGTAGCAGTTCCCCCAGTGGTATGTAAGCATATGCAGCGCGGTTTCCCTCTGCCAGCCTGCGCTGTTCAGGTTCGGATACCGGGAGCCATAGGAAAACCTGCCCCGGTTGACCACATAATTCCAGCAGGCCCGCAGCTTCTGTCCGTCCGACATTTTGCTGTTGGTGATGGACGAGACAATGCCCATGACCTTGATCTTCAGCTTTGCCGCCGTGGTGTTTTCCGCCGCGCCGGTCCCGGAAAATTTGATGCCGCTATAGGTCCTCGACTGATAGATCAGGCCGGTCTTTGTATCCGCATAATACAGCTTGTTCTTCACAATCTGCCAGCCGGTATGGGCTCTGCCCGAGGGACTGACATAATATCTGCGATTGCCGATTTTCACAATGCGGTCGGAATCTCCCTTTTTCAGGCGGCCCTTCCGGTCAAACACACAGATTTTCCCGTCAATCTTTGCGCTGTAGGTCTGCGCCTTCCCGTCCTTTTTGAAATAATAATAGTAATCTCCGATTTTTTTCCATTTGCTTTTCAGCTTTTTGCCGTCTTTCCCATAATAGTAATAGGCGCCGTTCTTCTCGATCAGCCCGCGTTTTTTCGCAGGCGCCGGTTTTTTCCCGCCGTCTTCGCCGACAGCCGTTTCGCCGCCCTCCGGGACAGTCTCCCCGGAGCCCGTTCCGGGAGCCGGCGCCGTGTCGCCGGACGGCTGCTGCCCGCTCTCCGTTTCTTTCTCGGTTTCTTTCTCCGTTTCCGTCTCTTTTTCCGCCGGAGCCCGCGGTTCCGTCGCAATCACGCAGACTACCGTCTCCGCTTTTTTCTTATCGGTAAACAGCTGTACCATAAAATTGGAGTAATACAGGATACTGTCTTTCCCGTCCCCGTAGCAGCTGTCCGCAAAATCCTCGCGTTCCAGCGGTTCTCCCACCTGCTTTTTCAGCAGGCCGAGCAGGGTGGATGATTTCTTCCCTTCTTTGGCCGCATTGTTCAGATCCTGCGAAGCCGAGGACTGGTATGCGCCGTCTGAGGCGCGAAACAGATAGAATTTCCCATCGATCACCCACAGGCCATTTACCATGCGGGCTTCGCTGTCGAACCCATAATATTTGCCGCTGATTTTCTGTACCTTCGGGACCGTCACCCCGGCCGACTTTTTGCCGCTGACGGCCGCCCCGTCGGCGCCGAAATAATAACGGTACTTCACCGTGCCGTCATCCGTTTTGCGGGCAACGGTCTCCCAGCGGTTCTTTACCTTTTTCCCTTTTGAATAAAAATAATATTTTCCCGATTCCTTTTTCAGGCCCTCTTTGGCGGCCGCGCCTGCCGCAGTCGTCCCGGCTCCGAAAAATATCAGAAGCTGAAGGCACCCCAAAAGCAGCGCCATCCGCAATACAGACCTCCGTCTCTCCATCTCCGGCCTCCCTCTTGCCGTCTAACGTTCAGTATTCCTCCGTCGCGGTGCTTCCGTCAGAATAGGTAATCAGATAATATCCATGGCCGCTTCCGTCGCAGTCGTCAAATTTCTGACGTCTCACCTCCGTGACCCCGGAGCCGCCGCCCGCAGACGCCTGCTGCTGCGCGGCTGCCGCTGCCGCCGCTTCCTGGGCCAGACGAATCTGTTCCCGGGCCGCTTCTTCCGCCTGCACCGCGGCGATCGCCTCCTGCTCGTCCTCGCTGATGCATTTGCGCACCGTATAACCCGACACGTCGTCCTTTTTCACCTTGTAGTACGCCGCAGTCTCGCCGAGCACCTCGATCGCGTCCCCGCGGCTGATCACGCCGAGAATTTCCCCCTCGTCGTCCGGCTCGCTGCGGATATAGACGTCGTCCACGGCGAACAGCTCCGCCGGCTCGCTGTAGGTCAGCTCCCCGGTCTGGCCGATTCTGCGCTCTTTCCCTGAAGTCAGGCTGGTATACTGTATGTAGGCGAACGCGCCGTCCTCAATGAGCTCCGGATCGCCCAGCGCGTCCAGAGGCACATCCTCGAACTCATACTGCTGCCCGTCGCCGGCCGCCATCGTAATATGGACCAGGCTCTCATCCTCCTGCGTTTCCGCCGAAACCGCCGTGACGGCGAGCTGCGCGGTATTCGCAATCTCAACCGCTTCCTGCCCTTCCACCGTCACCGTGATTGTCTCCGGCACGGAAATCTCCGTCTCCTCCGACATGGCCGTCATCCCGGCTCCGGCGCAGCAGATCAGCGCCATACCCATCGCGCTCAGTGTCATTCTCATTTTCTTTCGCATGTTTCATCCGCCTTTCTTTTTTCTTGTTTCATCCTTCTATGCTTTCAAAGCCGTCGAATGCCGTTTCATATACGCGCAAAAGCTCCCCCCCCGTCCGTATCGACGTACAGCTCAGCCGAAAACGCTTCCTCCGGCGCCCGGCTTTTCTCGATATAAACCGTATAGCCGCAGTCCGACGTCGCCCCTCCGGCGTCGATATCCACGGGAAACGCCTCGTAGGCATTTTCCCCGTCGATGCAGAGAAAAATCTCCGTCCCGTCCGCGATGTACGCCTCGTCGATGACTCCGCTGATCTTCACGAACAGTCCCTCGTCCGTCGCCGTGCAGGTCGTGTCTCCCGGTTCGCCGGCACAGTCCTGCGCCTGCAGAAGCGGGATTTCCCGCGACGGAGCCTGAAAGACCGGGGGATTCTTGCACATATCGGGCAGGAAACGCTCGGCCCGCTCCACGACGACCGTATCCGCATCGCAGAAAAACATATCGTCGATATAGTAGGGCACCCCTCTGGAAAATCTGGCGTTTGCGTATTCCTGCGCAAAAAACGGCAGCAGCGCGTTGCCGAACGAGTCCCGGTACATCAGCAGCCCTCCCTCGGCCCCGGTCTGGACCGTCCTGATTTCCGGGTCGAAATTGCTCTCCACCTCGCCCTCATATTCATAGGTAAACGGTTCCGTATAATAAATCTCGTCTTCCGGGGTGACGGCCTCCGGGTACAGCATCACGTCCAGATCGCCCTCAAAGTCCCTGCGCACGGTGTAACCGGCAGTTTCATAAGACCGGTGCGTCTTCCCCAGAGCGTCCAGCATGGCTTCGGCCGCCAGCGCCGCCCCTTTGTTATTCCAGTGCGAATCGCGCTGGTGGTACAGCACTTCCTCCTGCTCCCCGAAAAGCTCGTGCAGATTCACATAATGAACTCCCTGCTTTTCGAGTGCCGGAAGCAGCCGGTCCATGCTGCGCACCTGCCCGGCCCGCACCTTGTCATAGTAGGGCATGTGCTCGTCATACAGAGAATTTTTGTTGGGCGCCACCGCGAACAGAAAACTCCTCCCGTTCTTTTCCACATACTCCTGCGTGAGTTTCAGGGTATGCGCCAGATTGAAAACGCTGCGTTCGCTCAGCACCCGGCTGCCCAGGTAATCCTCCAGGGAATCGCTGTAGTAAAGCCAGCCGTCCGTGCCCTGAATCACGCCGTCCTCGGTCGAAACCCCGAACAGGCGACCCCGCAGCAGCGCGTCCGCCGTCACCAGAGCCGGTCGGTACGCGAAATGCTCCTCAAACCAGGCCCCGGCCTCCGAGAGAAATTCTATATTATATCCCTGCTCCGTCTTTAACGCAGGAAATTCAGCCAGTTCGCGGTTCTCCGCGGAGCCGTCGCTTTGGTGCCACAGCATTCCGACAAAGGGGAACGCGCAAAGGCACAGCGTCAGAACCACATAAACCGTCATCCATCTTTTTTTCATGATGTCTCCTCCCGGCCGCCTGTCCCCGCAGCCCCGGGCCTCCTGCCCTCTCAGCCTTCGCCGCCGCTTTCCGGGCGGCATGGCAGACGCCGTCAGAATCGGAAGTAAATAAACGGATTGTACGTACTGCCGGACAGATTCAGGATGCACAGCGCCAGCCCCGCCAGGCTGCCGGCCCACGCCAGAGGCTCATAACACTTCCGGCGTTCCAGAAGCCGCTTCACCGGCATCGCCGCGACCGCGGCGGCCGCAAGCACCGTCAGATACAGCGGCGTCAGCTGCTGAACCGCAAGGCTGACGGCAGGCGCTTCAAAGTGAAAGCCCGCAAACATCTCGCGGATGAAAAACATCCCCTGCGCGATCGTGTCGGCGCGGAACACCACAAACCCGACCGTCACCACAAGAAAGGTATAGATGTGCCCGAGCAGCCGCTTAGCCTTGGCGCCGCGCGTCCCCGGGCCGTTTTTCCCGGGCAGGTATTCTTCCAGCATCAGGAAAAACCCGTGATACAGTCCCCACACAAGAAACGTCACATTTGCCCCGTGCCAGAGGCCGGTGCAGAAAAACACGATAAATTTGTTGAGCACCGTGCGCGGACGTCCCTTGCGGTTGCCGCCCAGCGGAAAGTACAGGTATTCCCGGAACCAGCCCGACAAAGACACATGCCAGCGCCTCCAGAATTCGCGGACGCTGCCGGCCGCATACGGATAAAGAAAATTCTCCCGGAAATGGAACCCGAACATTTCTCCCAGGCCGAGCGCCATGTCGCTGTAGCCGCTGAAATCAAAATATATCTGCAGCAGATACGATAGGGCCGCAATCCACGCGGTCAGGATATTGATCTTCCCCGCGTCCGCCGCAAAAATCGTGTCGGCGGCCAGCGCCATCACGTTCGCGATCAGCACCTTTTTTGACAGCCCGGCGATAAACCTCCGCATTCCATGCGCGGCGCCCTCAGCCGTCACCTGCCTCCGGCCGATCTCGCGCTCGATGTCATGGTATTTCACAATCGGCCCGGCGATCAGCTGCGGAAAGAACGAGATATACAGAAGAACCTTCGCGGCATTCTTCTGCGCCTTCACGGAGCCGCGCCAGACGTCGATCACATAGGACAGCGCCTGAAAGGTGAAAAAAGAAATGCCGATCGGCAGCGCGATCTGCGGCACGGGCACCTGCACAATCCCCGCGGCATTGATCAGCTCCGCCAGAAAACCGGCGTACTTGAACACGACCAGCAGACCGATGTTCAGCGCGACTGCCAGCGCCAGCGCCGGCTTTCGCAGCCGCGGGCGGCTGACCGCCAGCCCAAAACCGTAATTCATCAGGGCCGACGCGAGCATCAGCAGCACGTAAACCGGCTCGCCGTACGCATAGAAAACGAGACTGGCCACAATCAGGAGCGCGTTTTTCAATCGTATCCCCGGCAGCATCCAGTGCAGCAAAAATACGACCGGCAGAAAAATACTTAAAAAGGTTATCGAACTAAAGACCACGACGGAGTCCTCTCATTATCTTAATATTATGGCTTTAATTATTTACATCGCTAAAGCGTTTGCGCAAACAAACACAGGAGTTTCCGACGTAAAAACGGCAAAAACTCCTGATCTGTAAATGTCACATCGGGGCAACAGGATTTGAACCTGCGACCTCTCGGCCCCCAGCCGAGCGCGCTACCAAGCTACGCCATACCCCGCGGCACTTCTACATTCTACTAGAAAACCGCTCAGTTGTAAAGTATTATTTTTCCATATCCTTTCGCAGAAAAATTACATATCTCTTTGACACAGGGCCCCCCGGCTTGCTATAATCAAGCTACCAAAACACAACAGGTAGTGTCAAGTAATCTATGAAAATCTGGAGCCAGAAAAAAGGCTCCGAAGAACCTTGAAAATTGCAGGTATAAT
>CANRIG010000057.1 GCA_947630595.1 uncultured Lachnospiraceae bacterium
TCCAGCCAGGTTTCCACGGAACCGAGAGATTTATAGCATCTGTGTGCAGTGCCCTTCTTTTCGCTGCTGTAAAAGCTTTCGTCTATAGAGAGATAAGTCCGCCCTTTGAGTTTTGTTTTTTTGAGGTAAAAAGCCATAGGAACCACCTTTCCGTGAATAACGCCACTAACGCCATTATTATAACACATAAAAATAAATTTTGCAAGTGTATTGAGCAATAAAAAAAGCCCGGATATATGGGCATTTGTAAGAGACATATGTAGATTTTACTCCTAAAAAATATGGCGCTAACTACCAAAGACGGGGTTGCGGATGATTCACAGGGCTTTTTCTTTTTGCGCTTTGCCTTTTCTTTACCGGCCGCGGGCAGGAAAAAAGATTGACATACAGGGCAGATATGATAAAATAAAGCTGTATAATTTGCCTGTACGAATCGGAAAAAAGCGTCGGGCTGGTAAGGAGGATACAGCATGAGTATATTCGCAAAAGCAAAAAAGGCACGGGAAAATAAGAAAGGCTTTACCCTTGTGGAGCTGATCGTGGTGCTCGTCATTCTGGCGATTCTGGCGGCGATTCTGGTGCCGGGACTCACGAAATGGATTGACAAGGCCAATGAGAAGCAGATCGTGATCGACGCGAGGACGGCTTATCTTGCGGCGCAGACCGTGGTTTCCGAGGCGTATGGCGCAGGCCAGACGACGGAGGGTATCCATGAGTTCGGCGGCGACGAGCTCGGCGTGGCGGCGGCGCAGCTGTCAGAGCTGACTCCGGTGGCCTGCAGCTTTGAGGTGACCAACAACATGGTGACGACGATGTCCTACACGGCGGAGGGCAGGACGGCTACGCTGGCAGGCGGAGCGTGGACTGTGACCACAGCCGAATAGTCCGGGGATTTCGTTTTATGTGAGAATTTCATGAGGGGCTGCTGCAGATTTGGCTTCATCGGAGATTTCCGGGACAGACGCCGGAGGGCGTCGGATGAAGCCGCTCTGCGGCAGCCCTGTTGCAGTTTTCGGAGACGGCAGATTTACGGGAGGTTCGGGCCATATGGAGCAGACTGGGATATCCGCGGCGGTGTACGCGTTTTGCTTTGTGTACGGGGCCTGCATTTTTTCGTTTCTGAACGTGGTGATTTACCGGCTGCCGCGGCACCTGCCGTTCTGGAAGGGACGCAGTAAATGCACTACTTGCGGGCATGTGCTGGGGGCCGCGGATATGATTCCGGTGTTCGGCTGGCTGCTGCTTCGCGGGCGGTGCCGCTACTGCGGGGCGCGCTTTTCGGGCCGCTATGCGGCGGTGGAGCTGCTGGGAGGAGTGCTCGGCTGTCTGGTCTGTCAAAAATACGGCCTGACGCTGGATGCGCTGACGGCGTTTGCCTTTCTGGCAGTGCTGACGGCGGCGGCCTTCGTTGACTGGGACACCATGGAAATCCCGAACGGCTTTGTCCTGGCGGCGGCCCTGACCGGCTGCGTTTCCCTTATTGTTGGCATGGAGCCCGCCTGGCCCTCGCGCCTGGCCGGTGTTTTCTGCGTCAGCGTGCCGATGCTGATTCTGGCCTGCCTGATTGCGGGCGCGTTCGGCGGCGGCGACATCAAGCTGGCGGCCGCCTGCGGGCTGATGCTGGGCTGGCGGCTGGAGCTGCTGGCCGTATTTCTCGCCATTCTGGGCGGCGGCGGGTACGGGATTTACCTGCTGCTGACGGGAAAGGCGAAGCGGGACAGCCATTTTGCGTTCGGGCCGTTTCTGAGCCTGGGGATGGGAGCGGCGCTGCTGTGGGGCGAGCCCGTGCTCGCCTGGTATCTGAGCCTGCTGCGGTAAGGCGCAGGAAGCTGCCCGGGCGATTACAGATGGAAAGAGAGACTATGGTATGAGAAAATACCTTTATACTGCAAAAACGGAGGACGGGAAGACCGTCCGCGGGCGGGAGTTCGCCGCGGACGAGCAGGATCTGTACCTCCGGCTCAAGGAGAAAGGGCTATATCTCCTGTCGGCGCGGCCGGCGGAGAAGAACCGGCATGTGCGGCGCTTCAGGACCAAGATTCTGGCGGAGTTCGCCCGCGAGCTGGGGACGCTGCTGCACGCGGGCGTGCCGCTGATCCGGGCCCTCACGATCATCGCGCAGGAAGAGGACGTCAAGCCGGCGCAGAAGAAGGTTTACGACGAGATTCTGAACCTTCTGCGTCAGGGCAGCTCGTTCTCGGACGCGCTGGAAGCGCAGGGGAGCGCGTTCCCGGAGCTGATGGTGCGCATGATGCGCACAGCGGAGGCCGGGGGCAATCTGGACGAGGTGTCGATGCGGCTGGCGAACCATTACGAAAAGGAATACCGCCTGACCAACAAGGTAAAGAGCGCGATGACCTATCCGCTGATTCTCTGCGTGATCGTCGTGCTTGTGGTGATTATTATTTTCACTTATGTCATACCGCAGTTTGCCAGACTGTTCGCAAATGTAGAAGATCTGCCGTTTGCCACGCGGCTGATTCTCGGCATCAGCGATGTGCTGAGGCATCACTGGCCGATCCTGTTGCTGCTGCTGGCGCTGGTGATCGTGGTTCTGCGGACGCTGCTCGGCACCTCGCCGGTCAAATATGCGCTGGACCGCATGAAAACGCGGATTCCGGTGGTCGGCGGCATGCTGAAGACCGTCTACACGGCGCGGTTCGCGCGGACGCTCAGTTCGCTGTACGCGTCCGGCCTGCCGATTGTGACGGCGCTGCAGATCGGCAAGCGCACGATCGGCAACGTCTACATCGAGCGCCAGTTTGACGAGGCGGTGACGCGGATTCTGGAGGGCGAGAGCCTGTCGCAGGCGCTGGGAAGCATCGACGGCTTTGTCCACAAGTTTTCCTCGACGGTGATGGTCGGAGAGGAGACGGGCAGGCTGGATCAGATGCTGCTGAACATGGCGGACATGCTGGATTTTGAGGCGGAGCGCGCGATCGAGCGGCTGGTGACGCTGCTGGAACCGCTGATGATCGTGTGCATGGCGGTGATCGTCGGCTTTATCATCATTTCCGTGCTGCAGCCGATTTACGGTTCTTACGACACCCTCGGCGCCGGACTATAAAAAGAGCGGAGGACAGGTAATTATGGTCACATCAGTATATATATCCGACTACGCGATCAAGGCGGTGGTCGGCAGGCCCGGAAAAAATAAAATCGCACTGCGGGCGGCGTACGAGGAGCCCATTCCGAACGGCTGGGTGGTCAACGGCATCATCCAGCATCCGGAGGAGCTGCAGGGGGCGCTGCGGAATTTCTGGAAACAGCACGGGCTGGGCCGGCGGGCGCAGCTGGTGCTGAGCGCCGTGCCGCTGACGCAGAAGCGGCTGGAGCTGCCGAAGGTCCGGGAAAAGCAGCTTTACCAGATGCTGGAAAAGGAGTTCGCCCTCCGGCCGGAGGAGGAAACGCTCGGCTACATGGCGCTGCCCGGCAGCAGCGGGAGGATGCTCTCTCTGTATGCGGTTTCCGCGCAGTACGCGCATCTGGAGCGCTATGCGGCGCTGTTTGCGGCGGCCGGCGTAAAGCTCGATAAAATGCTGATTTCCAGGCTGTGCCTGGAAAAAGTGCTGCGGCATACCGCCGCTTTAAAGGACAAGACCTGCATTGTGCAGGTGCTGGACGGGCAGCACCTGATCAGCGTGCTGTTTTCGGCCGGGGAGATCATTTATCTGAACCGGCTGGGCATTTCCGGCGCGGACGGCAGCTTTCAGTTCGGCCTGGAGGTGTCGCGCTCGGTCAGCGGCCTGCAGCAGTTTCACATCGCGCACGGCGGCGGGCAGATTTCGGAGGTGTATCTGTGCGGGGTGACGGACAAGGATCTGGAGGTCTGCGAGGGCGCAATCCAGCAGATGGTGTCCGGCATCCACGTTTTCCGTCTGGAGCGTGACGCCTCGGTCGCGGCGCCCGCTTCGATCGAGCTTCCGTTTCACGCCTATATCCGGGCGGCGGGCGGACTGTTTCGCCAGCCGCACGAGGTGGATCTGCTGCCTCTGCTGCGCAGGAAAAAAGAGAAAAAGACGAATTCCGTGATCTGGAATTATATCCTGCCGCCGCTGGCGGTGCTGGCGCTGTGCATGGTGTGCGGCAGCGTGCTCTACATGCGGAACGAGCGGCTGCTTTCGGATTACGAACAGAATTTTGCCTATCTGCACAACCCGGAAAACATGAAAAAAGCGCAGGAGGCGGATCAGCTGATGATGGAAAACGGCACGCTGCGCAGCCGTTCGGATTCCATCGCCTATATCGACGGAGCGCTGGCCTCCTACCCGGCCATGAATTCCTCGGTCGTGGAGACGGTGATGGACTGCGCCGGGGACCGGGCGTCGGTCAGCGTACAGAGCTATCTGGCGGAGACCGGGCTGCTGACGCTGAACACCGAGGCCGGGGAGGCCGCGCTGATCAACGAATTTGTGGATGCGCTGTATGACTCCGGCCTGTTCCGCGAGATCGACTATACCGGCTATACATATTCCGAGGCGCGCGATACCTATACCATCAACGTGCTCTGCTATCTGCAGGAGCACGCGGGAAAAGAGGAGGTGGCACAGCCATGACGCCCCTGACAAACCGTGATAAAAAGCTGCTGGTGTTTCTGGCGGTGATCGTCATCCTTTTTGTGTTCGGAAAATTTGTGATCGCGCCGCAGCTGAACCGCACGCTGGATCTGCAGACCAGCTCTGCGCTCGCGGAGCTCGACCGGCAGGAGATGGAGATGAAGATTGCTACGCTCGCGGTGGCGCAGAAGGACAACAAAGACCTGAAGGAGCTGCTGAAGACGGCGGCCGACGACTATTATCCGATGCTGAGCAGCCAGGAGGTGGACCGCGAGGTGACCGGCCTGTTTCTGGAGTACGGGCTGGAGATCGAGGATCTGGTGATTTCGATGCCGTCTGAGCCCTCCGATCTGGAGCCTTACGTGTCGTCCCAGATGGCGCAGAGCGAGGCGGAGGCGGCGAATGCCGCGCGAAGCAGCGCTGCCGGCGCACCGGCAAATGTCACACAAAATACTGCGGCCGGGAGCGGCCTGACGGCGGATACAGAGGCCGGCACGGCGGACGCACAGACGGGCGCCGCAAGGCAGGCGGACTGGCAGCAGGATCAGATCTACGCGGCGGAGGTGCTCGTGCGCTGCACCGGCAGCGAACGCCGGATCGCGGAAGTGCTCGACTATCTCACGAATGAAAATGCGGCCGTCGCCGTGACGCGCTACTCCTACGAACAGCCGAAGCAGCAGGGAGAAACGGAGCGCAGTGCGGCTGACCGGCAGACGCTGACCGTCGGCTTCCGGCTGTTTATGTGCGACAGGGAAGCCCTGCAGGCGGTTTCGTGAATACCATAGCGGAGGAGTGAAATTATGGCGGAAATGAAAGGCCTCCCGATCGGCGAGGTACTGAAAGAATACGGATACATTACGCAGGAGCAGCTGCAGAGCGCGCTGGACTACCAGAAGACGCAGAAAGGCAAGCGCCTGGGCGAGGTGCTGATCGAACTTGGCTATATCACCGAGCGCCAGATGCTGGAAGCGCTCGGACAGCGGCTGGACCTGCAGCAGGTGTCCCTGTCCGACGCGCACGTGGATGTGGCGGCGGTGGCCTGCATTCCCCGTCATCTGGCGGAAAAATACTGCATGCTGGGCCTGAGGATCAAGGACGGCGTGCTGACCGTGGCCATGAACGACCCGCTGAACTTCTTCGGCGTGGAGGATGTGCGGCAGGCCGCGGGCTACGACGTCAGCATCATGCTGGCGGAGGAGGAGCCGATCCGCAGATCGATCAATTACTACTATGCGGAGGTGTCGGCGCGCGAGGCGGCGGCCAAGGCAAACACCAGCATGAAAGCCAGCGCCGTCGAGGAGCTGGAGGTCGAGGACGGAGAGGGCGACGCGCCCATCATCCAGCTGCTCAACAGCCTGGTACAGAGAGCCTACAACACCGACGCCAGCGACATCCACATCGAGCCGTTTGAGGACAAGACGCTGGTGCGCATGCGCATCGACGGCACGATTATCGACTATGTAACGCTGCAGAAAGGGATTCACGCTTCCCTGATCGCGCGCATCAAGATCGTATCCGATCTGGATATTGCGGAGAAGCGGATTCCGCAGGACGGGCACTGCCAGATCCGCGTCGACCGCGGGCCCGTCAACATCCGCGTATCGCTGATTCCCACGATCTACGGGGAAAAAGCGGTGCTGCGCCTTCTGGCCAACAACGCCCGCATCGACCACCGGGGCACCTACGGCATGAACGACGAGGATTACCGCCGGTTTTCCGAGATCATGCAGGCGCCGAACGGCATCATTTATATCACGGGGCCGACCGGCTCCGGCAAATCGACCACCCTCTACATGGTGCTGGAGGAGATGGCGAAAGGCCAGGTGAATATCTCCACGATCGAGAACCCGGTGGAGAAAAAGGTGCCGCGGCTGAACCAGATGCAGGTCAACACCATGGCGGGCCTCACCTTTGAGTCGGGCCTGCGGGCGCTGCTGCGCCAGGACCCGGACATCATCATGGTGGGCGAGACGCGCGACGCCGAGACCGCCTCGATCTCCGTGCGGGCCGCGATCACCGGCCATCTGGTGTTTTCCACGCTGCACACCAACAGCGCCATGTCTTCCATCGTCCGCCTGATTGACATGGGCCTCGAGCCTTACCTGGTGGCGAACTCGGTGGTGGGACTGATGGCCCAGCGCCTGATGCGCAAGGTCTGCCCGTACTGCAGCACCGAGCGCGCGCTGCGGGAGGAAGAACGCTATCTGTTCGACGAAGGCTTCGCCCCGGAGCGGGTGAAAGAGGCGCACGGCTGCAAGCGCTGCAACTACACCGGCTACAGCGGCCGTATCGCGATTCACGAGATCGTGCAGATCGACAATGCGCTGCGGGGGATGATCACCTCCCGGGCCTCGATGGAAAAGATGGAGACGTACGCAAAGGAGCATCAGGGCATGAAAACGCTGCGCCGCCGCGCCGGAGAGCTGACCTCCGCCGGCGTGACGACGGTCGAGGAGCTGCGCAAGGTCGCCTACTACGTATGAGGCCTGCCTGACAGCCGCAGTCTGGCCCGGCTGGATTTTCGCCGTGTTCTCCCCGGAAAACATAGGGCTGTTTTCCGGGGAGAATATGCGAAAAGGTACCGGCCGGGCCAAACTGCGGCGTCCGGTTGGATTTTCGTTGTATTCTTTCCGGAAAATATAGGGCTGCTTTCCGGGGAGAATATGCGAAAGGGTACCAGCCGGGCCTTAAACTGCGGCGAATATCCGGTCGGCTCAGCCTGCGGCGTCCGGCGAGAATATGCGTTACTCCGCCCCCTCAGCCAGGCGCGTGACCGCCACATAGATGTCCTGGATGCGGTACCAGGTGCCGGGCCCGACGATCCCGTCCTGCGAAAGGCCGAAGACGGACTGGAAGATGCGCACCGCCTGCTGGGTCTGTTCTCCGAAGATGCCGTCCGGCGTCAGTTTGGGGATCAGCGGATAGTGGTCGGAGATGGCGTTTAACTGCTCCTGGATTTTCAGGACGTCGGCGCCGACCGAGCCGATCTGCAGGGCGTAGCCGGGGTAGGACTGCGGCACGCCGGATATCTCCTCGGCGGTATTGATGTAAATGGAATCTCCATAATAATAGCGGAGGATGGCGACGGCGTCGTAGCCCTGCTCGCCGAGCTCCGCGCTGCCCCACTGCGACAGCCACTGCGGACACTCGACGCGGCGGCCGTCGCAGTATTGCGTTAAAATGGGCTGCCGCACGTTGGGGCGCGAGAGGTAGCTGCGGAATACGTCCTCCACCGCGGCGTCGATGCTCTCAAAGATGTTGCGTCCGCTGCTCCATTTCTGATCGTAGGCGGTGGACGAGGTGATCGTGAAGGCATAGCCCTTGCTGCGGTACCACTCCGTGTAGACGCGGTTTAAGGCAAACGATTCGATGGCAAGGATGTTGGCGATCAGCGCCGGATAGGGCCAGGTGGCGTAAATTTCGCTGCTGGCCACATTTTTGATGTAATCCTTGTAGCGCACGTAATAATTCTCCGCGGAATTGTCGCGCGGCGGCCCGTCGTGGACGACGATAAACTCCGGGACCACCACCCGGTCGAGGACAATCTCGCCGTTTAAATTGACCGGCTTGATCTCCGGCTCCGCGATTTTGGGCGGGTAGCTGCCGTACAGGGCGTGCTCGGGGATGACGACGGCGCCGGGCAGTTCGCCGCCGGCCGCGGGGCGCATGCGCACGTCCTGCAGGGAGCGCTGGCCGCTGAGGACTTCCGTGCCGCTGATGACGGCCGGTTCAAAGCCGGGAGCGGTCACACGCAGAGTGTACTCCGCGTAGGGCATGATCTCCGAGGGCTCCAGGCTGTACTCCAGCGGCGGCGCATTCAGCGTGACCGTCCCGGTCTTTCCGCTGCTGTCGGTCTGCACCTCCTCGATGCTTCCCTCCGGGTCGCCGGTGTAGGAAATGCTCACCGTCGCATTTTCAATAGGAAGATTCTGTTCCGTGCGGACGGTGACCTGAAGCGTTCCGGTGTCAATCATGTCGGTCTGAGCTGTTTTTACAAGGGTGTTGGACATGGCTTCATTCATGCTTGATTCTCCTGCCTTTGGCTGCTTACTAACAGAATATGAAGCAGGCCGGGAAATGACAAAGAAATCTGTTGAAATATAAAACCGGATATGGTAGAATCGTTACAATTTGAGCACAGCATTTGGAGGAAAGGAGTCAGAGACAGAATGAAAGCATTTTTGATTCTGGAAGACGGCACCGTGTTCGCCGGGCGGAGCATCGGCGCGGCGCGGGAGGTGGTCAGCGAGATCGTGTTCAACACCTCGATGACCGGGTATCTGGAAGTGCTGACCGACCCGTCCTACGCGGGACAGGCTGTCGTGATGACGTACCCGCTGATCGGCAATTATGGCATATGCCATGAGGATATGGAATCCGGCCGGCCGTGGCTGGACGCCTTTATTGTCCGTGAATTATCCCGTCTCCCCAGCAACTTCCGTTCGGAAGATACGATTCAGAATTTCCTTTTGCAATATGATATTCCCGGTATTGCGGGCATCGACACCCGCGCACTCACCAAGATTCTCCGTGAAAAGGGCACCATGAACGGCTGTATTACCACCGACGAACACTACCGCCTGGATGAGATTCTGCCCAGGCTGGCCGCGTACACGACCGGAAAGGTGGTGGAGCGGGTGAGCTGCCGGGAGAAATATGTGCTGCCGGGCGAGGGGCCGCGCGTGGCCCTGCTCGACCTCGGCGCGAAGCGCAACATTGCCCGCAGCCTCAACGCGCGGGGATGCGAGGTCACAGTGTACCCGGCGCTTACGCCGGCGGCGGAGATTCTGGCCGCGCGGCCGGACGGCATCATGCTCTCCAACGGCCCGGGAGACCCCAAGGAATGCGGCCCCATCATCGCCGAGATCAAAAAGCTGTACGACTCGGAGACGCCGATTTTTGCGATCTGCCTCGGCCACCAGCTGATGGCGCTGGCCAACGGCGCCGACACCTACAAGATGAAATACGGACATCGCGGCGGCAACCACCCGGTGCGCGATCTGGAAACCGGGCGCGTCTACATTTCCTCGCAGAACCACGGCTACGTCGTGGACACGGAGCATCTGCCGCCGGAGGTGGCGGTGCCCGCCTTTGAAAACGTCAACGACGGCACCAACGAGGGCCTTTCCTACACCGGAAAACGCATTTTCACGGTGCAGTATCACCCGGAGGCCTGCCCGGGCCCGCAGGATTCCGGCTATCTGTTTGACCGCTTTATGAAGATGATGGAGGTGGAGAAGTAATGCCGAAAAACCCGCAGATCAAAAAGGTGCTTGTGATCGGCTCCGGCCCGATCGTGATCGGGCAGGCGGCGGAGTTTGACTACGCGGGCACGCAGGCCTGCCGCTCGCTGCACGAGGAGGGCGTCGAGGTCGTGCTGCTCAACTCCAACCCGGCCACGATCATGACCGACAAGGACATCGCCGACCATGTGTACATCGAGCCGCTGACCGTAGAAGTGGTGGAGCAGCTGATCGAGAAGGAGCAGCCGGACAGCGTGCTGCCCACGCTCGGCGGACAGGCCGGCCTCAACCTGGCGATGGAGCTGGAGGAGCGCGGTTTTCTGAAGTCACATAATGTGCGCCTGATCGGCACCACCTCGGAGACAATAAAAAAGGCGGAGGACCGACTGGAATTTAAGAGCACCATGGAAAAAATCGGCGAGCCGGTCGCGCCCTCGCAGGTTGTGGAGAGCGTCGAGGAAGGCGTGGCGTTTACGCAGAGCATCGGCTACCCGGTGGTGCTGCGCCCGGCCTACACGCTTGGCGGCAGCGGCGGCGGCATCGCCCACAATTATGAAGAGCTGGTGGAAATCCTCGAAAACGGCCTGCGCCTGAGCCGCGTCGGCCAGGTGCTGGTGGAGCGCTGCATCGCCGGCTGGAAGGAAATCGAGTACGAGGTGATGCGCGATAGCGCCGGCAACGTGATTACTGTCTGCAACATGGAAAATATTGACCCGGTCGGCGTGCACACGGGCGACAGCATCGTGGTCGCGCCCTCGCAGACGCTGGGCGACAAGGAATACCAGATGCTGCGCACCTCGGCGCTCAATATCATCAGCGAGCTGAAAATCACGGGCGGCTGCAACGTCCAGTTTGCGCTGCACCCGAGCAGTTTTGAATACTGCGTGATCGAGGTCAACCCGCGCGTCAGCCGTTCCTCGGCGCTGGCTTCCAAGGCCACCGGCTACCCGATCGCCAAGGTCGCGGCCAAGATCGCGCTGGGCTACACGCTGGACGAGATCAAAAACGCCATCACCGGCAAGACCTACGCCAGCTTCGAGCCCATGCTCGATTACTGCGTGGTCAAGATGCCGCGCCTGCCGTTCGACAAATTCATCAGCGCCAGCCGCAGCCTGACAACGCAGATGAAGGCGACCGGCGAGGTCATGAGCATCTGCGACAATTTTGAGGGCGCCCTCATGAAAGCCATCCGCTCCCTGGAGCAGCATGTGGACAGCCTGCTTTCCTATGATTTTTCCGGTCTGGACGGGGACGAGCTGATGAAGCAGCTGGCGCTCGTCGACGACCGCCGCATCTGGGTGATCGCCGAGGCGCTGCGCCGCGGGGTCAGCTACGATGTGATTTACGATATTACGCGCATCGACCGCTGGTTCATCGACAAGCTGGCGATTCTGGTGGAGATGGAGGAGGCGCTGCGGACGCGGGAGCTGACCGCGGAGCTTCTGAGAGAGGCGAAGCGCATCGAGTTCCCCGACAGCCTGATCGCGCGCCTGAGCGGGCGCACGGAGGCGGAGATCCGGCAGATGCGCCGCGACAACGGCATCACGGCCGCCTACAAGATGGTGGATACCTGCGCGGCGGAGTTCGCGGCGGCAACCCCGTATTATTATTCGGTGTTCGGCAGTGAGAACGAGGCGGAGCCGGATTTCGCGAAAAAGAAGGTGCTGGTGCTCGGCTCCGGCCCCATCCGCATCGGCCAGGGCATCGAGTTTGACTTTTGTTCGGTGCACTGCACCTGGGCCTTTGCCCGGGAGGGCTATGAGACGATCATCATCAACAACAATCCGGAGACCGTGAGCACGGACTTCGACATCGCCGACCGGCTTTATTTTGAGCCGTTGACGCCAGAGGACGTGGAGAACGTGGTGCGGCTGGAAAAACCGGACGGTGCCGTGGTGCAGTTCGGCGGCCAGACCGCGATCAAGCTGACGGAGGCGCTGATGAAGATGGGCGTGCCCATTCTCGGCACCTCTGCGGAGAACGTCGACGCGGCGGAGGACCGTGAGCTGTTCGACCGGATTCTCGAGCAGTGCAGCATCCCGCGCCCGGCCGGAGATACCGTGTACACGGCGGAGGAGGCCAAGGCGGTGGCCAACCGGCTCGGCTATCCGGTGCTGGTGCGCCCGTCCTACGTGCTCGGCGGCCAGGGCATGCAGATTGCGATCAACGACGAGGACGTGGACAGCTACATCGGCATCATCAACCGCATCGCGCAGGAGCATCCGATTCTCGTGGACAAGTATCTGGTCGGCAAGGAGATCGAGGTGGACGCGGTCTGCGACGGCGAGGACGTGCTGATTCCCGGCATCATGGAGCACATCGAGCGGGCGGGCATCCACTCGGGCGACAGCATTTCCGTCTACCCGGCGCAGAGCATTTCGCCCAAGATCAAGCGCGTGATCGAGAATTACACGCGCAAGCTGGCGCGCTCCCTGCACGTCGTGGGCCTGATCAACATCCAGTTCATCGTCAGCAACGACGAGGTCTATGTGATCGAGGTCAATCCGCGCTCCAGCCGCACGGTGCCCTACATCAGCAAGGTGACGGGCATCCCCATCGTACCGCTGGCGACCAAGGTAATCCTAGGGGCGAAGATCCGCGAGCTCGGCTACGAGCCCGGCCTGCAGCCGGAGGCGGACTATTTCGCAATCAAGATGCCGGTGTTCTCCTTTGAAAAAATCCGCGGCGCGGACATCAGCCTGGGACCGGAGATGAAATCGACCGGCGAGTGCCTCGGCATCGCCGCGACTTTCGACGAGGCGCTGTACAAGGCGTTCCTCGGGGCCGGCATCAACCTGCCGCGCCACAAAAACATGATCATGACCGTCCGCGATTCCGACAAGATCGAGGCCACGGAGATTGCCAAGCGCTTCGAGGCTTTGGGCTACAATATCTTTGCCACCAAGGGGACGGCGCGGGCGCTGATGGAGGCCGACATCCAGGTGCGCATGACGCGCAAGATCGAGCAGGAGTCGCCCAACATCCTGGACCTGATTCTCGGCCATGAGATCGACCTCGTCATCGACACTCCCTCGCAGGGCGTCGGCCACGCGCAGGACGGCTTCCTGATCCGGCGCAACGCCATCGAGACCGGCGTCAACGTGCTGACCTCGCTGGACACGGCGCGGGCGCTGATCACCAGCCTGGAAAACAACAGCGTGCACGCCCTGACTCTGGTCAACATCGCCGAGGTGGCGACGCGGGGCGAGGGAGGCTGAACCGATGGAAGAGCTGATTATACTGGGAACCGGCAACGCGAATGCGGTGCGCTGCTACAACACCTGCTTCGCGCTGCGCCGGGGAGACGAATATTTTCTGATTGACGCCGGCGGGGGCAACGGCATTCTCCGGCAGCTGGAGGACGCCGGTATTCCCCTGACCGGGATTCACCATATTTTTCTGAGCCATGAGCACACCGACCACCTGCTCGGCATGGTGTGGATGATCCGCATGATCGCGGCGGCGATGCGCCAGGGCCGGTACGAGGGAAACCTGCACCTGTATATGCACAGCGATCTGGTGGAGACGCTGCTGACCATTGTGCGCCTGACCGTGCAGGGCAAGTTCGTGCGCCTGATCGGCGAACGGATTCTGTTTCATCCGCTGCAGGACGGGGACACCGTTGAAATTCTCGGCGGACGCTACACCTTTTTTGACATCCAGTCCGGGAAAGCGAAGCAGTACGGCTTTCTAACGCATCTGCCGGACGGGAAAAAGTTTGTCTTTGCCGGCGACGAGCCGTACCGCGCGTGCGAGCGCCCGTACGTGGAGGGGGCCGACTGGCTGCTGCACGAGGCGTTCTGCCTGTACAGCGAGCGGGAGCGCTTCAGGCCGTACGAAAAGTTTCACACCACGGTGAAGGATGCCTGCGAGATGGCGGAGGGACTCGGCGTAAAGCGCCTGATCCTCTATCACACGGAGGACAAGCATTATCAAAACCGCAAGGAGCTGTATCTGGCGGAGGGGCGGCCGTATTTTTCCGGCGAGCTGTATGTGCCGTATGATCTGGAGCGGTTTGCGCTGTAAGGCGGATCAAAAGATGCTGCAAAAGATGCTGCATAAGATGATGTAAAATATTTTACGGATGAATTGCCCGGATTATCTGCTTCTTTTCACATGGGGTACTTCTAAAATATCCAGAAATCTGCAAAAACCGAAACAAAAAAGAAAAACTGGCTTCCTCAGCAGAACTGTCTGCTTTTGAAGGCCAGTTTTTGCGGTTTATTATCCAAGCAGCGCCGCATCGTTTGCGAACTGCTCGCCGCTGACGTGCTCGAACTGGTCCAGCAGGTCGCGGACGGTCAGTTTCTTTTTGGCTTCGCCCTCGATGTCGAGGATGATCCGGCCGTCCATCATCATGATCAGGCGGTTGCCGTGGCGGATCGCGTCTTTCATGTTGTGGGTGATCATGAGCGTGGTTAGGTGGTCGCGGCTGACGATCATGTCGGTGATCTCCAGCACTTTGGCCGCGGTCTTGGGGTCGAGGGCGGCGGTGTGTTCGTCGAGCAGCAGCAGCTTGGGCTTCTGCAGCGTCGCCATCAGCAGCGTCAGCGCCTGCCGCTGGCCGCCGGAGAGCAGGCCGACCTTGGAGGTCAGGCGGTTTTCCAGGCCGAGGCCGAGGATTTTCAGGAGTTCGCGGTATTCTTCGCGCTCCTGGCGGGTGATGCCGGCTCTGAGCAGACGCGGCTTGCCGCGCCGTTTGGCCAGCGCCAGATTTTCTTCAATGCCCATGGTGGCGGCGGTGCCGGTCATCGGGTCCTGGAACACGCGGCCCAGATAGATGGCGCGCTTGTGCTCCGGGAGCTTGGTGACGTCCGTGCCGTCGATCAGAATCTGTCCCTCGTCGACCAGCCAGGTGCCGGCCACGGCGTTGAGCATGGTCGATTTTCCGGCTCCGTTGCCGCCGATGACGGTCACGAAATCTCCGTCGCGGATACTCAGGGAGAGACCGTTGAGCGCGGTCTTTTCATTGATGGTTCCGGGATTGAATGTCTTGTAAAGGTTTTTCAGCTCAAGCATCTGCGCCGCCTCCCTTCTTTACCGGTTTTGTGAAATATTTGCCTTTCCAGTACGGGAACGCGAGGAACACGGCCACCACGAGCGCCGACAGCAGTTTCAGCAAATCGGTGTCGATGCCCATCCAGATGACCACCTGGAGCACCAGGTAGTAGAGAATGGAGCCGAGCGCCACGCCCAGCAGCCGGAGCGCGAAATTGCGGAAGATGTGCCCGAAAATCGCTTCGCCGATGATGACGGCGGCGAGGCCGATCACGATCGCGCCGCGGCCCATGTTGACGTCCGAAAAGCCCTGGTACTGCGCCAGCAGGGCGCTGGAAAAGGCCACCAGCCCGTTGGAGATCATGAGGCCGAGCACCTTGTTGCGGTTGGTATTGATGCCCTGCGCCCGGGACATGTGCGGGTTGCAGCCGGTCGCGCGCAGCGCGCAGCCGAGCTCGGTGCCGAAAAACCAGTACAGCACCGCGATCAGCACCAGAATGATAACCGCGACGATGAAGATGGTGTTCCGCCAGAACGGGACGTCGCGGATATAGCGGAGGGAGACTAGGAGGTCAAAGTTGCTGACGTTGATGGCCTGGTTCGCCTTGCCCATGATTTTCAGGTTTACGGAGTACAGCGACAGCTGCGTGAGAATGCCGGCGAGGATGGCCGGGATGCCCATGAAGGTGTGGAAAATGCCGGTCACAAGTCCGGCGATCATGCCCACGCCGGCGGCCGCCAGCATCGCCGCCCACACATTCCAGCCGGAGAGCACGAGCATGACGCACACGGCGCCTCCCGTGCACATCGTACCGTCCACCGTCAGATCCGCCACGTCGAGGATCCGGAAAGTGAGATAAACGCCGATCGCCATGATGCCCCAGATCAGACCCTGGGCAGCGGCTCCCGGAAGCGCGTTTACGAGGTTCATAATATTCATTTGCGTACCTCCTGCATGTCAATTGCATATCTTCTGCGGGCCGGACAGCCCATAGGTTCTGTACAGCATTTCCTCGCCGGCCCCGCCAGACGGAGCGGACCAGGAAATGCCATACCGCCTGCTGCGGCCTGAAAAGAACAGCGAGAGAGGGCGCACCTTTCTCGCTGTTCGAAAAGTCACATATAATATCGATTATTCGGTAACAGCTTCCGTTGCAGCTTCGGTGCTCTCCTCAGCGGCGTCGTCCGCGACAGCGATTGCCTCGTAGTCGTCCGGAACCGTGACGCCAAGCTCTTCGCAGAGCTCTGCGTTGTACTTCTTGGTGAAGGACGGCGCATACTCGATCGGCATCTCGGAGATGTCTTCCTCGCCGGAGAGAATTCTGGCAGCCATATCGCCGGTGCCGACGCCGAGGTCATAGTAGCTGATGGACAGGGTGGCAACGCCGCAGCCTGCGCAGATGCCTTCCTCGCCCGCGATGATCGGAACGCCCGCCGGCAGGCAGACATTGTTGATGATCTCGGTGTTGGAAGCAGCCGTGTTGTCGGTCGGTACATAGAGCACGTCGGACTCGGAAGCAGCCGTCGTGACAACTGCGTTCAGGTCGTTGGAATCAGAGAACGCATAGAGCGTGCAGGTGTAGCCCATGCCCTCAAGCGCTGCCTTCACGGTGTCTACCTGGTACTGAGAGTTCGCCTCAGCGGAGCAGTACAGAAGACCTACCTTCTCAGCGTCCGGGAACAGCTCCTGGAGCATAGCGGCCTGATCGTCAAGCGGAGCAAGGTCGGAAGTACCGGAAACGTTGCCGCCTACCGTGCCGTCGAAATCCTCAAGGCCGAGCGCTACGCCGTACTCGGTAACGGACGTGCCGAGAATCGGGATCGTGTCGGTAGCGGCTACTGCAGCCTGCAGAGCCGGGGTAGCGTTTGCCAGAATCAGGTCAACGTTGTTGGAAACGAAGCTGTTGACGATGGTGGAGCAGGTGTTGGAATCGCCCTGCGCGTTCTGCTCGTCGAATACGACTCCATCCTCGCCGAACTTCTCCACCAGAGCGTCCTTGAAGCCCTGCGTTGCGGCGTCGAGCGCGTCATGCTGTACGAGCTGGCAGATACCAACGGTGTACGGCTCTTCAGCGCTGACATTCATTCCCATGATGCTCCCCGCAAGAACAGCACAGAGAGCGGCAGCAAAAACTTGTTTTTTCATTGCAATAATCCTCCTCTAAAATAAAGTTCCTGACATATGTCCGGGAGCTTTGCGAAAATAAACCCCGGACTCTAATAGTATATTGCTTTAAAGCGTAGAAGTCAAGGAATATTTATAAAACAGGGTGCAAATAAGAGATATTTTGCGGTACTTCTCCATGCCGCTGCGCATATATTGGGAGGGAGAGGAAATGCAGGAGCAGTTTTGATATGGCGAAGGTAATTTTGGACGCGGGCCACGGAGGCTCGGATCCGGGCGCGGTGTACAACGGGAGGCAGGAGAAGGACGACGTGCTGCGGCTGGCGACGGCGGTCGGCGACCTTCTGGAGAAAAACGGCGTGGAGGTGGTTTACACGCGGACGGAGGACGTCTACGACACGCCGTTTGAAAAGGCGCAGATCGCCAACAGCGAGGGCGGGGATTTCTTTGTCTCGCTTCACCGCAATTCAAGCCCGGAGGCCAATCAGTATTCCGGCGTGGAGACGCTGGTCTACGACAATTCCGGCAAAAAGGCGGAGATGGCGGAGAACATCAACCGGGAGCTGGAGAAAGCCGGCTTCCGCAATCTGGGCGTGAAGGAGCGGCCCGGCCTGGTGGTGCTGCGGCGGACGAAAATGCCGGCGCTGCTGGTGGAAGTCGGTTTCCTGAATACGGAGGCGGACAACGCGCTGTTTGACCAGCGGTTTGAAGAGATCGCGCAGGCCATTGCGGACGGGATTTTGCAGACGCTGCGCCCCGGCCAGAAGCCGGATATAGATCAGGGTACGGCGCCGCAGGAGCGCTATTACCGCGTGCAGGCCGGCGCGTTCCGCCGCCGCGAGTATGCGGAGGATTTGCTGTACCGCCTGCAGAGCCAGAATTTCCCGGCGTATATTTTGCGGGAGGACAATTATTATAAGGTACAGGTGGGCGCGTTCCGCCAGCTGGACAACGCGGTGCGCATGGAGGCGGCGCTGCGCGCAAAAGGTTACACAACATTTATTACGACGTAAACGAATTTCTGCTTTTGTTTTGGGATAATTGGTGGTATGATAAAGAAGTTGCTGATGCACCGGAAGAAAACAGAGTGAACGATGGATACACAGAGACTGGATCAGATAACGGAACCGCTCCTCGCGTGGTTTGCCGAACATGCGCGGACGCTTCCGTGGAGAGAACATCCGACGCCCTATTACGTGTGGGTTTCGGAGATTATGCTGCAGCAGACGCGGGTGGAGGCGGTGAAGCCGTTTTTTGCCCGCTTTACGGAAGCCCTGCCGGACGCGGCGGCGCTGGCGGCCTGCCCCGGGGAGCGGCTTCTGAAGCTGTGGGAAGGGCTCGGTTATTACAACCGGGTGCAGAATATGCAGAAGGCCGCCCGCCTCATCGTGGAGGAATACGGAGGCGAGCTTCCGGACACCTATGAGGCGCTGTGCGCCCTGCCCGGGATCGGCAGTTATACGGCGGGGGCGATCGCCTCGATTGCCTATGGGCGGCCGGTGCCCGCGGTGGACGGAAATGTGCTGCGCGTGATCAGCCGCATCTGCGGCAACGAAGAAGACATCATGAAGCAGTCCGTGCGCGCACGGTTTGCCGTTGAGCTTCAGCGCGTGATGCCGCAGGACCGTCCCGGCGCTTTCAACCAGGCGCTGATGGAGCTGGGGGCCACCGTGTGCCTGCCGAACGGCGCGCCGGAGTGCGGCCGCTGTCCGCTGCGGGGGGTCTGCTATGCGCGGGAGAGCGGCAGGCAGCTGGAGCTGCCCGTGAAGGCGGCGAAAAAAGCGCGCAGAATCGAGAAGCGCACCGTGCTGGTGATCCGCGACAGCGAACGGGCGGCGGTGTGCCGTCGTCCGGCGCGGGGGCTGCTGGCCGGCCTGTATGAGCTGCCCAACGTTCCGGGACACCTCACGCAGGCGGAAGCGCTGGCGGAGGTCCGCTCCTGCGGCTTTGAGCCGATCCGCATCCTGCCGCTGGAGCCGGCAAAGCACATATTCAGCCACATAGAATGGCAGATGATCGGGTACATGGTGCTGGTAGAGGATACGGAAAGGCTGGACGGTGCGGCTTCGGAGGGGCAGTCCAAAATGGGCAATGTGATTTCGGAGGGACAGTCCGGAAAAGGCGATATGGGTTCGGAGGGGCAGTCCGGGAAGGAGAGTATTGCTTCGGAGGGGCAGTCTGGAAAGGGCAGTATTGTTTCGGAGGGACAGTCTGGAAAGAGCGGTATTGTTTCAGAGGGACAGTCTGGAAAGGGTAGTATTGCTTCGGAGGGGCAGTCTGGAAAGGGCAGCATGGCTTCAGGAGGAGAGTCCGGGACAGACGGTTCGGACGGCGCGGGTTTACAGAAAGGTCGGATGCTCTTTGTCGAGCCGTCTCAGACCGAGCGCGAATACCCGGTGCCGGCGGCTTTCGCAGGTTACACAAAATATCTCAGCATTCGGCTGGGCCAGGAAAAATACAGAGAGACAGAGGGATAATCAGTTATGAAAATTTTGTCGGTAGCGATTCCCTGCTACAATTCGGAAAGCTACATGGAGAAGTGCATTCAGTCGATTCTGCCGGTGGGCAATGAGGTGGAAATCCTGATTGTCGACGACGGTTCCACCAAAGACCGCACGCCGCAGATCGCGGACAGCTATGCGGCCCGTTACCCGGGGATGGTCAAAGCGGTGCATCAGGAAAACGGCGGCCACGGCGAAGCGGTCAACGCGGGCCTGCGCAATGCCTCCGGCCTCTATTATAAGGTGGTGGACAGCGACGACTGGGTCAATACAAAGGCGCTGGCGCAGATTGTGCGGCGTCTGGGCGAGCTGGAAAAAGACGGCGGCGTGGACATGCTGCTGGCCAATTTTGTCTACGACAAAGTGGGCGCGGTGCACAAAAAGCTGATGCGCTTCAAGAATGTGTTCCCCCGGAACGAGGTGTTTTCCTGGGAGGAGATGGGGCATCTGCGCAAGACGCAGTACATTTTGATGCACAATATCTTTTACCGCACCAGCCTGCTTCACGCCTGCGGCCTGGAACTGCCGAAGCACACATTTTATGTTGATAATATTTTTGCTTTTCAGCCGCTCCCGTACGTGGAGAAAATCTACTATATGGACGTGAACCTGTACCATTATTTTATCGGCCGCGAAGATCAGTCGGTGAACGAAAAGGTCATGATCGGCCGTATCGACCAGCAGATTCGCGTCAACCGGATCATGATCGACGAGATGGCGGCGCAGGATTTCACGGGCAAGAGCGTCCGCCTTCGGAAATACATGACGGTCTACCTGACCAACATCATGACGGTGACCTCCATCATGCTGATCATTTCCGGCACCAGGGAAGCGCTGGACAAGAAGAAAGAAATCTGGAATTACCTGAAAGAAAAGGACGAAAAGCTGTACCGGACAATCCGCGGCAGCCTGTTCGGCCGGGCGATGAACCTGCCGGGCCGGGTCGGGCGGCGGCTGTCGATTCTCTGCTATAAAATTGCGCAGCTGATCGTGGGCTTCAATTAAAAAAAGGGTGGGGACGGTCAAAAATATTCTGTATAAAAACAACAGAAGAGCCGTCACCCACCGTACGAATAACACCGACCAGTTGATCGCCGTCACAGGACCCCAAAATGAGCAAAGAATTTTTTCAGCAAATCTAATTACATAGCAAACCGAAACACGTTCGGCACAGATTTGTCGCCAAAAGTCTTTACAGCCATTCGGTACATGGCCTTTGCATGGATTCTGTCATGCCAGACAAAACGTCTCAGTACCTTTCGCAGCGACCATTCTTCGTCATAGCTGCCAGGGCAGACTGCACGTTTCAAAAAATCTGCCTGGTTTTCAAGAGCCGCAAATCCGCGTTTTCTGCATTCCAAAATCGTACCTTCATTGTCTGCAGGAACGCCAATTTCTCCAAAATAATACTCGTTGACGTTTTTTGTATGCTCATACATTTCCCGCGCTGTCCGCGGAACCTGCCCGTAAAAAGTTTTCCGACCCGGCAGGCAGCTTTTATTTTGATCGGGAATGGCCTGATACAGCGTCAGAAAATCCTGCGCCGATTTCAGGGTGAGCGCTTTCAATTCAGCATATTCGGTCAGGCTTAGTTCCTTCCTTTCCGAATCAAAGATGACATCAGAATCGGCATCGGAAACAGTCAGATCAGACTGCTTTTCCTGAATGATTTCGCATTCAAAAGTATCGGGCATCAAGCCGCCTTTCCAGCTGATATAAGACCTTATTTCAGCGGGCATTTTCTCAAGAACCGAATCTCTGGATGCACCGCGTGTAAAGGCTCCGACGCAGGTATCTGCAAATAAAAGGCTGTCGCCGCCGTTGTGCTCCCATACGCAGGATATTTTCACAGGAATCCCTCCTTCCATACATTCCCGGGTTGAATGGCAATGTGGTCAACGACCTCTGCTCTTTTTTATCATCAAGCCTCAGCGGCTGGATTAACAAAGGGGAAATTGTCACTGCCTTTTCAGTAAACGCTGTTTGAACGCTCTTATTCTTTGCCCATAACGACTTGTAAAGACAATGACGCATAAAATCATTCCGATTGCGGCACCTTCGGCAAAGCTTGAGACTGCATTTAGAACGGCATTATTATTTAGTTCCGTGTGGCTAATCAAACTCGCCACAAACCAAAAGATCACCCCTGTCAGTAGAAGTAAGTGTACACGCTTCGTATATTGTTCTGTTCCCATATTCATGTACTCTGCCGCTTTTAATACGGTTTCTTTTGTTTCTTTATCCATATTCCCGTTCTTCCTTTCTCCATCGATGAGTTCCCGAATATCTACCTCATAGAAATCTGCAAGCCCAATGAGAATATCCAAATCCGGCATATTGTTTCCGTTTTCCCATCGTGAAACGGTTCGGGGAGAAACATGGAAAAGCTCTGCCAGTTGTTCTTGCGTCAATCCTTTGCCCTTGCGAAGGCATTTAAGAAATTTACCTGTTTTTTGCTGATTCATCCTAAATCCTCCTTTCGCAAAAATCATAACAGAGCTTCACAATAAATACCACGACACAAAGTGAGAGTTACCGCAATTTAAGGGTAGACATATCATGTCTGCCGAAATTTAATTGGCAAATCCCGATTGCAAGCTGGAAGTAATCAACTTTTAAACCGTTGTTACAGCAAGCGCCTGCTCTCTCTTTTGTTTCATAATATATACCTGATAAATAATCAAAAAATAAATACATATTTTAAGCAATAAATTCAATGCTGTATTCATAGATATAAATTCTGCCGCCCATCGGATGTTTGAATATGTGCTCCAAATGATCAGGAATATCTCCCACCCTGAAACGGCTGTTAACGACCAGTACCAAACTGATTTCGTCTTCGCTATATAAAAATATTGATATGCGGATGCAGCGCCCAACAGACACGGCGCAATCAGCAGCAAAGCTGCAGCCACGTTCTTCCATCCAAAGCCAGAATATATTATGTGATAACTATTTGTCAGACATAATGAAACAAAATAAAGAGCTGTTGATATTCCGGTTTTCTTTGGAGTAAGAGT
>CANRIG010000058.1 GCA_947630595.1 uncultured Lachnospiraceae bacterium
CAATACATAAAAATTAATTTGACATAAAAAAATAAGCCTGACAAGGCTTTCACGAGATATGGGTGTCAAAAACCCGAAACCAAGCTTCAGCTTCAGGTTTTCAATAAACATCAGGATGTTTTTGTAGTCCGGTGTTACCTTAATAGTCGCAAATATGCGATCTTCTTCGCCGATCACCGGCTCCATCGCGCATAAAGTGTAATTTTTACTATGGACATCCATCCCGATTTTTAGTATTCTATACATAGTGGCCTCCTTTGCATGCGGTAATCCCCGCTTGTGTTGTTTGCTTCAACATGAATTATACGGGTAAATCCACGTTGCTGCAAATGTGAGGTCACTTCATATTATCTAACCGTACCCACTTCCAGCTCTCTGGAATCTCAAACAGTTTCTCATCTTCGGCAATCTCTGGCAGCAGCTTTTCTTTTTTTATTTTCCCTTCTTTAATAAGCCGCTGCTTTTCTTCTTGTATCTCCTGATACAGTTCCTCACCGGTTCCTTCCTCCGGGCGTTGCTCGACAAGTTTGCCCTCAATTGCCAGTTGCAGGAGGGATTTCTGCATATCTGCCGGGAAACACTTATTAAGTTCTTCCAGCCGATTCCACGCTTGTTCGTAGCGGTCTACATACGACGAAAGCTCCTCGATTTTAGCAACAATGCGCCTCTGCTCGGCAAGAGGCGGGAGCGGAACCACCAACGCATGTAACGCATTTGAAGACAAGCCTTGTATTCCAATACCTTTTCCATTGATTAAGCCAACATTTTTGTAAAAGAAAAATATATTATAAAAATATTCAATACATGTCTTTCCATAGGGACGCATTCGATGTATATGATTCTGAATTCGCATGGGAAAATCGTAATTCCATACAGCGGCTCGGCCAACATCACCGCCTTCAAGAACAAGCAAATCACCTTTCTGCACAGAACACCGAACAAGTTCATCATCTGTGAACAGCATTGTTTTTAATTTGTCAAGTTCAAACCTATTCCAATAAACATTTGAAGTAGTTATATATTCATACAGCTTACCGCTTTTGTTTGATGAGTTAAGAGCCTTTCCCGTATTGTGCTGAAACAAGTTCCCAATACGTGCCCACTTCCAGCTCTCCGGAATCTCAAACGGCTTTTCATCCTCCGCGATCTCCGGCAAAGGCTTTTCTTTCTTAATCTTTCCCTCTTTGATGAGCCGCCGCTTTTCTTTCTGTATCTCCTGATACAGTTCTTCCGCTGTGCCTTCTTCCGGCCGCTGCTCCACGAGCCTGCCCTGAATGGCAAGCTGCAAAATGCTGTTTTTCAGTTCCTGCGGCGTCATTTTCGGTCACCTCCGAGAATAGCGGCAATCTCCGCCAGTGCACGGTCGATTTCCGCGTTCAGCGAAGCCCGCTCCTCCTGATAGCGCTGCATCAGATCGAGCGGATCAAGAATTTCCTCCTCTTCATGCGGATAGCCGCACTGATCGAGATTATATCCGAATTCGTCCGTAAGCTGCCGTACTGTGTATTTCTTTGCCTTGTCAAAGCCCTCCGCCTTGATTTCCCGCCGGTCATTCCACCACTCTACTGCCGGAGCAAAATGCTCCAACTTCATGGGCTTGGTCTTGGAGAAATGCTTGTATCCCTCCGGCATGTCCAGACGGTAGAACCAGGTTTCCTCAGTAGGGTGCGTGTGGTCAAAAAACAGAATGTTCGTCGTAATGGAAGTATACGGTGAAAAAACGCTTCCCGGCATACGGACGACCGTGTGCAGGTTAAATTCGGAAAGCAGCTTTTTCTTGATATTGATCTTGGCGTTATCCGTGCCGAACAAAAACCCATCCGGTAAAATCACCGCCGCCCGCCCGTTTTTCTTCAGGCGATACATAATGACGGACAAGAAAAGATCAGCGGTCTCGCTGGAAGCAAGGTCGCTGGGAAAATGATTCTTCACATCTGCTTTTTCGTTGCCGCCATATGGCGGATTCATGAGGATTACCTCAAACTGATCTTCCTCGGTATAATCCAAAACATCCCGGAGCAGAGAATTTCCGTGAAACACCTGCGGAACGTCGAGATCATGCAGCAGCATATTTGTGATACAGAGCATATATGGGAACTGTTTTTTCTCCATACCATATACGGAAGTGTTGTATGCCGCCCGGTCGTCAGTAGTTTTCACCTGCGGCTCAAGCTCTTTCAGCCAGCTTGTGATAAACCCTCCGGTTCCACAGGCAAAATCCGCCATGTGTTCACCGATCCGCGGCTTTATCATCTTTGCCATAAAATCGGTGACAGCGCGGGGCGTATAAAACTCACCGGCAGAACCGGCGCTTTGCAGTTCCTTGAGAATTGCCTCGTAAATCTCACCGAACGCATGGCTTTCCTCATAATCGGAAAGATCAAGATCGTCTATGACGTTAATGACCTGCCGGAGCAGAACGCCGTCTTTCATATAGTTGTTGGCGTCAGCAAAGGTGGTCTGCACAATGGCTTTTTTAATGGGAGTTTTCACGTCAACAGGAAGCCTTTTCAGAGTAGGAAACAGCGTGTTATTCACAAAATCCAACAGCCGGTCGCCGGTCATAGCTTTCCCGCTCTTGTCGTCATGCGCCCAGTTCTGCCAGCGACATTCTCCTGGGATGATTGACGTATAACTTTCGTCCCATTCCCAGTCCTGTTCTTTTTGGTCATATACTTTTAAGAAAAGCATCCACGCGATCTGTTCAATACGCTGCGCGTCGCCGTTGATACCTGCGTCGTTGCGCATAATGTCACGAAGTCTTTTTACAAACCCTGAAAGATTATTCATGTTTAATCCACTCTTTCATTTATTTCTGGAAAATCCGCTTCAATTCCCATAACTTCTTCAATTTTTTTCTTTTGTTCAATAAGCAATTTTCTAATTGTTGTGCTGGAAGGAAAGACTTTACACAATTTTTCCGATTCTGCTGTGCAATCATAAGCGACATAGGGCGGCATATTTTTTTCTGCATAAAGAAATGGATCATCCTCCGCTGCCATACCTTCACTTGAATGAGACAAGAATTCAAAATGGTAATCTTCTACTTTAATTAACGCAATCCCGTGCGCCTTTGCGTACTGGATAGCTCCGCTTTGAAAATCGCTTGTTGATATCAAAACTCCTTTCTGCGCAGCAACACTTTCGAGCCGACTGTGTAAAAGTTCAACCTTTTCACGGCTTACCCGATTTTTATATCTTTTGCATTCACATAGAACCCTAAACCGCAATCCCGCCAATGTGAACTCCAGGTACACATCAACCTGGTATTTTCCGTCTGATGATGGGATTATTTTATTATGCATGATCCTAAAATCAGTTACTTTTTTCTCTTCTGCATACCCTTTTAGAACCTCAAGGCACCATTTTTCAAATTCTGTAGGAGACAAATTCCAAATTGATTTCCGTTCCACCCAATTACCTCGCTTCAGCTCGCCATATATATTGCTTCTTCTAATTCCCTGACCGCTTTTAGATACCCTGCTTTTCCTCCGAAATAGGTAGCGATTTTCGATGGCTTGCCGAACCTGCGGAACGGATCAAGCTGTAAAATCTCAGTCTTTTCGATTTCATAGATTCCGCTGTTCATGTACTTATCGAGGAGCGCCTCAAGCACCTCTCTGGCAATTCCGCTGTATCTGCTGAGGAAATCGCGCTTTTTGACATTGTTTGCTCTCTCGCGGCGGGTAAGCGGTTTTTGATTATACGCGACATGGCAGATAAAATCGAAATCATCTACATCCGTCATGTCCTGATCAGCTTTCATCTGCTCAAGATCAATGCCCTTGTCCCGCAGGGTTTCCCGAATCGCCTCTTTCTTTTCTTCTTCCGTCCACTTCTGAATAAAGTTGTCGAGAGAAGCGTATGTTCCAAGTATGTTGGACCTGGTATAGTCCACAATGCTCTCCTGCCGGAGCAGCTTGCCGTCCGTATCATACACCGCCACGATTTTGCCGATAATATGTACGTCACAGCCATTTTCGTTCACAATGTACCGATCCGCGCCCGGAGGCGTAACCGGTTTGACGCCTCCGCCGGGCTTCGGCGGTTTTATCGGCGGCTGGCGGTCAGGATCATATCCGTCGTCTATTTCAATCGGCCCGTCCCACTCCGGGTCAGCAAAAAGGCGTGTCACATTGCGGAAGTCCATCACGACAAAATGCGTTTTTCCCTCTTTTTCGCGCAGGCGTGTCCCGCGGCCGATGATCTGCTTGAACTCAGTCATGGAATTGATCATTTCATCCAGAACGATCAGCTTCGTCATCTTACAGTCAGCGCCGGTGGACAACAGCTTCGAGGTTGTCGCAATGACCGGATACGGTGCGGAAACGGAAATGAAGTAGTCCAGTTTACTCTTTCCATAGGGGTCAGAACCAGTGATACGAACAACATAATCCGGATTTTCCTTCACCAGATCGGCGTTCAGATTATTCAGCGCAATCCGCATCCGTTCCGCGTGATCTTCGTTCGCGCAGAAAACAATGGTTTTCTGCATTCTGTCGGTGCATTTCAAATACTCGGTGATTTCCTTTGCAACCTCGTAAGTGCGGTCCTCCAGAATCAGATTGTAATCGAAATCGCTGTTAGTATAAATGCGGTCTTCGATTAAATTGCCGTTTTTATCGAGCTGGCCCTTATACGGACGCCAGCCGTCGCCGATGTCCGTCTTGATATTGATCACTTTGAACGGAGCAAGGAACCCGTCGTCAATCCCCTCCCGGAGACTGTATGTATAAATCGGCTTGCCGAAATAGTCGATATTGGAAATATATTTGGTTTCTTTTGGCGTCGCAGTCATGCCGATCTGAGCAGCGGAGGAAAAATAGTCAAGAATTCTGCGCCAGCTGCTGTCCTTTTTTGCGGAACCTCTATGACACTCATCCACAATAATCAAGTCAAAAAAGTCTTCCTGAAAGAGTTTTGCGAAACGCTCGGCCATATTGTCATCGCCTTCATCCGCTTCGCTTTCCTCATTGCCCGTCAGCTGCTGGTACAGGGAAAAATAAACCTCATGCGAGGTGACGGTGACAGGGTCATCTTTCGCAAAATTAATTTTATGAATGGTCTTTTCAAGAGGCGCAAAATCCTGCTGAATAGACTGATCCACAAGGATGTTGCGGTCGGCAAGGTACAGAATTTTTTTCTTCAGTCCCGCTTTCAGCAATCGGTACACAATTTGAAATGCCGTGTATGTTTTGCCCGTCCCGGTCGCCATAACAAGCAGAAGGCGGTTCTGTCCACGAGCGATCGCGTCCACGGTGCGGTTAATGGCAATGCGCTGATAATAACGCGGCGCATAAGTCGTCTGGCTGCTGTAATACGGCTGCCTGACGGCGGTTTCCTCAGCGGAGGTCAGACCCGTTCCTTCGTTTGATTCCTGCCGGTAACGCTGTATCAGTTCCGATTCCGTCGGGAACTCATCAAGCGCAAACTGACGCTCTTCGCCGGTGAGAAAATCATGTTCCGCGAACCCGTCACCGTTGGAGCTGTATGCAAATGGCAGATCAAGCATCTGCGCATACGCCATCGCCTGCTGGAGGCCATGAGAAATGCTGTGATGGTTGTCCTTTGCCTCAACTACGGCAATCGGGTTGTTGTCATTGAGGTAGAGAAGATAATCCACTCTCTTTGGTTTTTCCCGGAAAATAATATTGCCTTTCAGATTCACCTTCCCGTCGGTGATCTGCGTTTCCATCGTTATTTTTCCAATACTCCATTTTGAAGTTAGAGCAGGAGTAATGAACTGGAGCTTTATATCTTCTTCTGTCATTTGGTTCTTGGACAAAATCATACTGATTTCGCCTCCCTCGGCACATAGTCCATGATTTCGCTGCAGCTATATACACCGCCAGTATTATTATACAGCTTTTTGGAATTTTCACAAGAACCTGCGGGACTATTGCATTGAGAATTCCGGTTCATTTCAGGACCAACTGCCATTTCCCTGAACTCAGAAATCCCCGAATTTTTAGCCGAAAGAAAGCAAGGGCATCGCCCGACCATCTGTTTTTGATAGCCTTGCGACACCCTCCTCTGCGCAGAAAATCATTCCGCTGTCGTTTTCTGATAGAGCCCGTTCATTCTGGCCTGCTGTTATTTTTCCCACTCAATTTTTGTCGTTCACTGTCCTGCAACGTCCGCAGCATTTTGTCCAGTTCCGGTATATCATCCCGGATAATTTCCCATACTAACTTATAGCTGACTCAGGTTAAACACACACGCTTCCAGAACCATTTCGTTCTCAATAAAATCTTTATATGTCATATCTCTGGTATATGTGGATATCTTTTTCGTATACGTAAGCATTTTCGATATAATCATTTCATTTTTCATAAAGCAGTATTCCCGTCCTCTTTATTTCTGAATCAATCTCCGAACCCTTTACTATATGAGAAACATCCAGGACATCCACCTCCTTCTCAAGCGCTGACCGCACATCTTCAATCAGGCCAACAAAGCGCAGGCCCCTCAAATCGCTGTCGACCAGCAGATCTACATCGCTCTGGCTATCCGCCTTTCCTTTCCCATAGGAACCGAATAACACAGCTCTTCGCACATCATGGTGCCTGAAAACCGGAAGCAAAAGGCTCTGTAATTCATTCAGCGTATAAATTTTATCCGACATTTTATCCCTCATTTCCAGACCCGTATTGGCAACGGAACCGCCCGTGTGAGCCTCGGCCCCTCCCATGCGGGTCAGCTTCCCCGGGGAGAAAATCTCATCCTCCCGCTTCCTGATTCCGTCACAGAAATTTTGTCTGAAACCATTGTATCAAACGGGCGGAGAAGAATCAAGTTTTCCTCGGCCACGCCCTGCGAATTCCGGTTCATTTCAAGGCCAACCGCTATTTCCCTGAACTCAGAAATCCCCGGATTTTTAACCGAAAGAAAGCAAGGGCATCGCCCGGCCATCTGTTTTTGATGGCCTTGCGACACCCTCCTCTGCGCAGAAAATCATTCCGCTGTCGTTTTCTGATAAAGTCCGTTCATTCTGGCCTGTTTTTCCCTGTAAGCCGCCGACTTCTGCGGATCCGGCCGGTAGCGCTTCTCCGCTCCCGCATCGCCAACTGCATGAATCGCCTCGTCCACCGTTTCATAATAGCCCAGCCCCGTAAGCGCCACCAGCCATGCGCCGCGCGCGGTCGCTTCGCTGTCATCCCGGAGCACGATCTCCATGCCGAGAACATCCGCAAGCAGCTGGTTGACGGTCTGGCTCTTTGTCATGCCGCCGCTTACGTAAACGGTTCCGAGCGGCACATATTTCCGGAAGATATCCAGGTGATTCCGGAACTCAAGGAACAGGCTCTCGACAAAGCTCTTGAACAGCTCCGTCCGGGTCGTGGAAAGGGAAACGTCTGCAAAAATAGCCTTTGCATTTGCGTTCCAGTCCGGCACGCCGCGCCCCTTGATGTAGGGAATCACAAGGCAGTCCGTCACCTCCGGGAACGATTCCAGCTCCTGCTCCAGAAAACGGTAATTGATTTCTTTCATCCCATAGAGCTGATGTCCCAGCCAGTCATACGCCGCGCTGCAGGCAAGCACGTTGGCCTCGATCACATATTTCCCGGCGATGGACGAAGCATTGCAGATCACATCGTCGGTGAGCGCCTCCGGCACCTCGTCGCAGGCGGCCATCAGAAAGCCTCCCGTGCCCAGCACGATCTCCGTGTTTCCCGTCCTCGTGACGCCCTGGCCAATCGCCGCGCACTGCTGGTCCCCGCCGGCATGAATGACTGGGGTGCCCGCCTTAAGGCCCGTCCGTTTCTCAAACTCCGCCGTCGTCCTGCCGACCACGGAGCCCGGCTCCCGCAGCTCGCACAGCTTCTCCTTATCCACGCGGTAAAGCGCAAGAAGCTCCTCGTCCCATTTCTTATCGCGGAGATTCATCAGCCCGCTCCGGCTCGCATAGGTGAAGTCGGAGACGTATTCCCCGCACATCAGGTAATTGATGTATTCCGGTATATTCACAAATTTGAAAACCTGTCCGTAAATCTCCGGCCTCTCCTCGCGCACCCAGGTCATCTTTGAGCCGGAAAACACAGTGTTGACCCGCGATCCCGTCCGGGCAAAGGTGTGCGGATTCTGATGCTCGATTCTCCGGCAGATATCGCGGTTTCTGACGTCCTGCCACATGATCGTGTCCATGAGCGGCCTTCCGTCCCTGTCCACCGGAATGATGCTGGACCGCTGCGACGTGATCGCCACGGCCTCCACCGCAGCCTGATCGACGGACGGGTCTGCGAGAATCGCCCGGATAATCGCCTCTGTGTTATTCTCCCAGTCGGCGGGAGATTCCTCCACCACGCCGTCCGCAAGAAATTTTACATGGTTGGGAAACTGCGCAACGGACAGCTTCTCCCCCTGCGCGCCATAGAGAATTCCTCTCATACTCGTCGTTCCGACGTCTAATACCAGTATGCTCATTCCAATATCCTCCTTATATTATATTCCCGTTTTACCTTCTCCTCCGGTACCGATACCCGGCCACGCTGACCAGCATCGAGAGCAGAAAGAGCGCCGCGGCCGCGGCCCCCGCCGCCGCGGTACAGGCAAATATGGAACGGGTCATCGCGGACAGGCCGTCCCCGTCCTCAAAATACTTCACAAAATAAAATACGGGAAATACCGCGAGAATGCCCATGGTCTGCGCCGCGCGGAAGCCGAACCAGTAGGTCAGCGGCAGGCTGAGCCCCGTCCACAGCAGCGGAAGCAGCACGGCGATGATCAGGGACGCACCCCAGACCATCGCGTCAAAGCTCCGGCACAGAACGCTGGATATCAGGTTGAACAAAACGCTTCCGGCAAGGCAGAGCGCCAGCGTGCAGACGACGGAAATATACTTGCCCGCCACCGCCGAGGCGGCGCTCACGGGCATCGCCCGCTGATATTTTTCCCAGCCCGCCTTCTCGTCGGCCTCAAAGCTCAGCACATTCTGGATGGCGACCGACATCGCGAACATGACGGTGGCCAGCATGCCCGCATAAGCGCCGCCGCTGAACATGATCAGCACCGTGAAGCCGCACGCCACCGCCAGCGTCCTCCTGTCGATGCTCTTAAAGAAAACCGCAAGTTCCTTGTAAATCAGTCCTTTCATGCCGCATCTCCTTTGATGTAAAATAACATAATGTCTTCCAGCGTCGCGTTGTCGACGACAACATCCCTGTACTTGCGCCGGACTGCCTCCCGGTCGCGGACCAGACACTCCGCGCTCACATTTGTCATCCGGTGCATGATGTAATCCTCCGGGGAAACGGAAGCGAACCGCTCTTTTCCGCATTTCAGGACCCCGAAATGGTAAATGAGATCGTCCTTCGGCTCCTCAAAGATAATTTTCCCCTGATGAATCAGGATAACGTAATCCGCAATCTTCTGGATGTCCGACGTGATGTGGGAGGAAAAGAAAATGGAGCGCTCCTCATCCTGAATAAAATCCAGAAACAGATCCAGGATTTCGTCCCGCACCACCGGGTCGAGCCCCGTCGTCGCCTCGTCCAGAATCAGCAGCTTCGGCCTGTGCGCCATCGCGCAGATGATGGACAGCTTCATCTTTGTGCCCCTGGAAAAAAGGCCGATCCGCTGCTTTTCGGGAATGCTGAACTTCTTCAGATACCGCCGGTAAAGCTCGCTGTCCCACGACGCATATACGCCGGACAGTATTTTCTCGATATCCGACGCGGTAAGTACGTCGTGAAAGCTGCACTCGTCAAAAACCACCCCGATGTCCTCCCGCACGGAGGCGGCGGTATTGTCCCTGCCGAAAATCCGTATCTGTCCCTGATCCCTTTTCAGCTCGTCCAGAATCAGGCGGATGGTCGTGCTCTTTCCCGCTCCGTTTTCGCCGATGAAACCGACGATCCGGCCCTTCGGCACCTGAAAGGAAACGTGATCCAGCAAAAAGCCGTCAAACCGCCTGCATAAATCCTGTACGAAAATATTGTTGTCCTCCATACGCTCACCTCCGGATTATTCTTCGTAAAACAGCTTTAAAATATTTGCCAGCTGCTCATAGCTGATCCCGTGCGCCCTGCCGATCTCCGCGGCCCTCTGCAGCAGTTCTTCCGCGATGCGCAGCTGCTCCTCCTGAATGAACTCTTTGTTCTGCGCCGCCACAAAGCTCCCCTTGCCGGACACCGTCTCGATGAATCCGTCGCGGGTCAGGTCCTCGTAGGCCCTCTGGACCGTGATCACGCTGATATGCAGATCCCTCGCCAGCGCCCGCATCGACGGCAGCGCCTCGCCGGCGGACAGGGCGCCGTTCATAATCAGGTTTTTGACCTGCATGCAGATCTGTTCGTAAATAGGCTTATCGCTGCTGTTGCTGATGATGATTTCCATATCTGCCCCTTTGTGTGCTGATCGTAATATCTGTACTTATTCGATAAGTACAGTATAGGCGCTTTTCACCGGTCTGTCAATATAATTTTAAAAATATTCAAAAAAATAAATTTTGGTATTGACCTTCTCCCTTGTGGAAGGTGTAGGATACGGGCAGGAGGTGAGAAATTGAAGATTCAGCAGGTGGAAGAACAGGTAGGCATCACAAAGAAAAACATCCGCTTTTACGAACGCGAAGGGCTTCTTTCACCGGGGCGCAGCGAAAACGGCTACCGGGATTATTCTGCGGAGGATGTGGAGACGCTGAAAAAAATCCGTCTCCTGCGCAGCCTCTTTTTCCCGCTGGAGGATATCCGCAGGCTGCAGTCCGGCACGCTGACGGTGGAGGACGCCGCCCGGCGGCAGATCATCGCCCTGGAGCGGCAACAGGTTTCCCTGGAAAAAGCCATCGGCCTCTGCCGGGAGCTGCAGGAGCACCGGGAAACGCTGCAGACGCTGGATGCGGACGCCTGCCTGGAAAAAATGCTTCAAATGGAAAAGGAAGGAGCGATTTTTATGAATGTAAAAACAAAGGATCACCGGAAGGCCTACACAGGGCCGGTCATTGCGGCCATACTGATGATTGCCTTCATGGGCGCCGCCCTGTTTTTCACGGTCTCTGTCATGCTGCAGGAGACAGGCGCCGCGGCGCTGCTGCTGGCTTTCCTGTCGGCAATGCTGCTGGCAGTCGCGCTCGGCGTATTGCTGGCGCTGATCCAGCGAATCAGACAAATCAAAGGAGGAGAAGAAGATGCTGCTGCTAAATATTGATTACGTTCCCGGAAAAGAGATCACGGAGGCGTTCGGCATGGTCAAGGGCACGGTCGTGATGTCCGGACACTTTGGCAAGGATTTTATGGCCAGCATGAAGACCATCGTCGGCGGTGAGATCGAGGGGTACACGGAGATGCTGGACGACGCGCGCAAGGTCGCGACGAAGCGTCTGGTCGACGAGGCCGAGGCGCTCGGCGCGGACGCGGTGATCAACATCCGCTACACGTCCTCGTCCGTCATGCAGAGCGCGGCGGAGGTCACCGCCTACGGCACCGCGGTGCGGTTAAAATAGGGCGCGCACAAAGAGCTGCTGCGAAATGGCAGGAAATATAACAGGGCCCGGCGTATGCCGGGCCCCATTCAATGTTTTACAGCAATGTATAAAGTTTCTCTCAGCTGCGGTCAGTCTTATTCAGCCGCGATCACCTTCGCGCCCTTGAAGAACAGGCTGGAAGAAGCGTTCATATAATAGCCGGTTACATAATCTTTCATTGCATAGTTGGTTGACTTGTAGTAGAGGTTCAGCATCGGGTAATCCGCCATCGCCAGAGCCTCTGCTTCCTTCATCAGATCCCACGCCTTGGTCTGGTCGCTCTCGGTCATGACCTGCTCCACCAGCGCGTCGTAATCCGGGTTGCTGTAGAAGACGTTGTTGCTCACGTCGTCTGTCTTCAGCAGCGGCAGGAAGGACATCGGATGCACGTAGTCCGCGCTCCAGCCCATGGCTGCCACTTCGTAGTTGCCGTTCTGCACATCCTCATAGAACACAGCCCAGTCGGCGGACGTGATCTCTACGTCGATGCCCAGGTTCGTCTCGAACATCTCTGCCAGAGCCTCAACCACTTTCTTCACCGTGTCGTTTGAGTAGTAGGAAAGCTGCAGGGTCGGGAAGCCTTCGCCGTTCGGATAGCCTGCCTCAGCCAGAGCCGCCTGAGCCGCCTCAACGTCTGCGGTCGGGCTCAGCTCCCAGGTGCCGTCGCCCTCGGAGAAGTCCTTGCCGTCCACGATGTAGCCCGGTCCGATCAGGTTGTAAGCCGGAAGCGCATCTACCTGGAGCACGTTGTTGATGATCGCCTCGCGGTCAACAGCCAGGTTCAGGGCCTTGCGGACAAGCGGATTGTCGTACGGAGCCTTTGCGCAGTTGATGTTGTAGTAGGTGGTGCCGAAGCTTGCCGCGGTCTGCACGCCCGCGCCCTCCGCTTTCAGGCGGGCCACGTCGGAGGACGGGATGGAGTTGATGCCGTCCACTTCGCCGGACTCATAAGCGCTGAGCGCCGTAGCGGTATCCAGCACGTAGCGGAGCGTGACCTTGTCGAGGGTTACGTTCTCTGCATCCCAGTAGTTCTCGTTCTTGGAGAGCTCTACATACTCGCCCATGCTCATGTCGGAAATCTTAAACGGGCCGTTGCAGACATAGGTGTCCGCGCTGTTGGTCCACTGATCGCCGTTCGCCGTGATCGTAGCCTCCTGCACCGGATCCCATACCCACATGGTCAGCATGTCGATGAACCAGGAAGCCGGGGAAAGCAGGGTGATCTCCAGCGTCTGGTCGTCCAGAGCCTTGATGCCGAGGTCCTCGTCGCTGCCCTCGCCTGCGTAAACCTCAGCCGCACCCACGACATAGTCCGTGATCATGTTGACGTACTGGCCGCCTGTCGCCGGGTCCAGCACGCGCTTGTAAGCGTAAACGAAATCGCCCGCGGTCAGTGGCGAACCGTCGCTCCATTTCAGGCCGTCTCTCAGATGGAAGGTGTAGACCGTGCCGTCCTCGCTGATATCCCAGGACTCCGCCGCGCCCGGTACCACGTTTCCGCTGGTGTCGTAGGTAACGAGACCCTCAAAGCAGTTCACCAGGAATACCGATGCAAAGGAGTTGTTCGTGATGCCGGGGTCGATGCCGTCCGGCTCGTTGCTGAGCACATAGGTGATCTCCTGCGTGTCAGCCAGGGGAGCGTCCTCGCCGGAAACCTCTTCCACGTCCGGAAGCATCTCCGCCGCGTACGCCGGAACAGCCGACGCCAGCATGCACCCGGCGAGAAACAGCGCTGCAAGTTGTTTCATCTTCATAATAATCTCCATTCCGCCGCCTTTCAGTTGGCGGCACAAATAGTAATGAAAGTGTTTTACACCTCCGCGTTTACGTGTTACAATAGACTCAATTATTAAGGCATCCCGGCATCAACATCAGATGCACCCACCCGTTTCGCTGTTGATGTGCAGGTGCGCCTCTTCTATCTAGGTGGGAATACCTCTAAGATGGTTCACTATGTGAGCCTTCTTTTTGTGTCTAATTCACGTTTTTGGCTTAATTTACTTTCTTTCACACTACTTTCCTCTCTTTCTTCTCCCGAAGGGAGTGTGTAATGTAAAGCTGCGGCAGACCTTGTCCGCCATATGTAAACCGCCCTGAGGACGGTTTAGCGCTCAGTAAAGGTGGCAGGCCACCTGATGCCCCGGAGAAACCTCTTTCAGGCGGGGCGTCTCCCGGCTGCACACCGGCTTCGCATACGGGCAGCGCGGGCAGAAACGGCAGCCCTCCGGCGGGTTCACCGGGCTGGGAATGTCGCCCTGTATCCCGGAGGTCACTTTTTCCCGCGCCAGCTTCGGATTCGGAATCGGAATGCTGCCCAGCAGGCCCTGCGTGTAGGGGTGAAGCGGCTTCCGGTAGATTTCCTCCGCCTCGCACAGCTCGGCCATCTGTCCCAGGTACATGACGCCCACCTGATCCGAGACGTAGCGGACCATGGACAGGTCGTGCGCGATAAACAGATAGGAAATTCCCTTTTCCTCCTGATAGTCTTTCAGGAGATTGACCACCTGAGCCTGGATGGACACGTCGAGCGCCGAGATCGGCTCGTCGCAGATCACCAGCTCCGGCTGCAGAATCAGCGCCCGGGCGATGCCGATGCGCTGCCGCTGGCCGCCCGAAAACTCATGGGCGTAGCGGTCCGCATGCTCCCGCGTGAGCCCGACGCGCTCAAGCATCGGGTAAACGTACTCCCCGGCCTCCTTTTTGCTGTGGATGATGCCGTGCGCCAGCAGCGGCTCCGCGATGATGTCGCGGACGACCATTCTGGCGTTCAGGGAGGCGTAAGGGTCTTGAAAGATCATCTGCATCTTCTTGCGCAGGGGTTTCAGCTCCTTCTGGGACAGGCGGGTGATGTCCTGCCCGTCCAGAAAAATCTTTCCATCCGTCGGGTCGTAGATGCGGATGATCGTCCGCGCGCAGGTGCTCTTGCCGCAGCCCGACTCGCCCACCAGTCCCAGCGTTTTTCCTCTGGGGATGGCGAAGCTGATGCCGTCCACCGCGTGGACTTTCAGGTTTTTCGACTTATTCAGCATAAAATGCATGGTGAGGTCCCGGACCTCCAGCATGGTTTTTTCACTCATAACGATTCAGTCCTTTCGGAAAGGATTGTTCCCGGCGGGCGCGCGGCCATCCAGAAGCCAGCACATGGACCGGTGCCCCTCGCTGATCTGCACGTACTCCGGCTGCTTCACGGCGCAGATGTTCCGCGCGTAGGGGCAGCGGGCCGCAAACGGACAGCCTGCGGGCGGGTCCGTCATATCCGGCGGCGTTCCCTCGATCGGCGTGAGGCGCTTGTTTTTGTCCTGCTTGATGTCCGGAATCGCGGCCAGAAGCCCGAGCGTGTAGGGATGCCGCGGATTCTCGAAAATCTCGTCGATCCCCGCCTCTTCCATGATCAGGCCGCCGTACATCACGGCCACCCTGGTGCACAGCTCGGCCACCACGCCCAGGTCATGCGTGATAAAAATAATGCTGGTGCCGTAGTCCCGCTGCAGCTCGCGCAGCTGTTTCAGAATCTGGTCCTGAATCGTCACGTCCAGCGCCGTGGTCGGCTCGTCCGCGATCAGAAGCCGCGGCCGGTTGGCCAGGGCCATCGCGATCATGACGCGCTGGCGCATGCCGCCGGAAAACTCGTGCGGATAAGAGCGGTACCGCTTCTCCGGCTCCGGAATTTTCACCCGGTCAAAGAGCTCCAGTACCATCGCTTTCAGCTCGTCCTTTTTCTTCTCCGGATGATGCTCGCTGATCATCTCCTCCACCTGCCGGCCCACCGGAATCAGCGGGTTCAGCGAGGACATGGGGTCCTGAAAGATCATGGAGATCTTTTCTCCCCGGATGGCGCGCAGCTCCTTCTTTTTCAGCTTCGTCAGCTCCTCGTTTTCAAAGAGGATGGACGAGCCTTCCTTGATCACGGCCGTGCTGCCGAGAAGCTGCAGAATCGACATGGAGGTGACGCTCTTGCCGCTGCCGGATTCCCCGACGATGCCCAGAATCTCTCCCTGATTCACATGGAAGGTGACGCCGCGCACCGCCTGCACCTCGCCGTTGCCGGTGAGGAAGGAGGTCCGGAGGTTGTTGATTTCGAGTATATGTTCCATATGTATCTCCCTACCGTTCAAAGTCATTTCTTCAGCTTCGGATCCAGCGCGTCACGCAGGCCGTCGCCCACAAAGTTGAAGGCGAACATGATCAGGCAGATCACCAGCGCCGGGATGAACAGCTGATGCGGACAGGATTTCAGGTTCTCCGTCGCGTCGTTGCACATCGTTCCCAGGCTGGCCAGCGGCGGCTGCAGGCCGATGCCCAGATACCCCAGAAACGCCTCCATGAAGATGGCCGAGGGAATCAGCATCGTGACCGTCACCAGAATCGGGCCCATCGCATTCGGAATCAGGTGCTGCGTCAGAATCGTCTTTGTGGGGGAGCCGATCGTCTTCGAGGCGACCACAAACTCCTGCTCTTTCAGCGTCAGCACCTGCCCGCGGACCACGCGCGCCATATCCACCCAGTACACCGTGCCGATTGCGATGATGATGCTGTGCAGGCCGCTGCCCAGCAGCACCATGATCAGAATGACGTAGAGTGTCAGCGGAATCGTACTGATAATATCCACAATGCGCATCATAATGTTGTCGACCGCGCCGCCGGCGTAGCCGGAGATTCCTCCGTAGACGATGCCGATCACCATGTTCACGATCACCGCGATAAAGGCCACCAGCAAAGACACGCGCGTGCCGTACATGAGCCGGGTGAGAATGTCGCGACCCAGAGTGTCGGTCCCCAGCACATACGAGCGGTTCCAGACCTTCGCGCGCGGCATCACCGTGCGCGCCACGGGATTGGCGATCACATACGGCTGCATGCCGTAGAAAATGGCGATCTCCTCCCCGTTGTAGTCGAAGAAAATCATTTTCTGTTTTTCGTCCTCGCGCAGCCGCGTGAGCTGCCTGCCCAGCGTGCCGTCCTTGTTCACGACGACCACTTTCAGGCTCTGGGTGATATAGAAATAACAGGAGCCGTCCTCGGCCTCAAACACCGAGAGGTACGGGGGAATGTTGACCAGATCGAGGTTCTGGTCGGAATAACTGTATTTCGTAAAGTACGGCCCGAACAGCGCAAAAATCAGCAGAATGAGGATGACGGCCAGTCCGGCCAGCGCGGTGGGCTTCCTGCGGAAGCGGAACCAGACGTCCGAGAAGAAGCTGCGGTTCCTGCCCGCAATCTTTTCCCGCTCCTGTCTGCTCTCCGGCAGGGCGCCCCAGGGATCCTCGCAGATCAGATTCAGCGCCTCTGTATTCTTCCTTTCGTTTTCCATGACAGCAGGGCCCTCCTATTCAAACTTGATTCTCGGATCGATCAGGCAGTAAAAGACATCCACCAGAAAGACCATCGCCAGCAGGAACGTCGCGTAGAAAATCGTCACGCCCATGATCGTCGTGTAGTCCCGCTGGGAAACGCTGTTGACGAAGTGAACGCCCAGCCCCGGAATCGCGAAAATCTTCTCGATCACGAAGCTGCCGGTCAGCAGCCCGGCCACCGTCGGCCCGAGCACCGTGACGATGGGAATCAGCGCGTTGCGCATGGCGTGCTTCAGGATGACCTTCGTTTCGGAAAGCCCCTTGGCCCTGGCCGTGCGGATGTAGTCCTGTCCCATGACCTCCAGAAGGCTGCTGCGCATCAGGCGGGCCAGATAGCTCATGGAATAGCCGCCCAGCGCGATCACCGGGAGGACGTAGCCCTTCCAGCTGTCGAGGCCGAAGGTCGGCAGCCAGTTCAGCCGGTACGCAAACACGTAAATCAGCAGCGACGCGATGACAAAGGAGGGGATCGTCACGCCGATCGTCGCCACGGCCATGACCGTCATGTCCTGCCACTTTCCGTTCTTGATGGCGGCCACGATGCCCATGGGAATCGCCGTGAGCAGCACGAACAGAATGGTGATGCCGCCCAGCTTCGCGGACACCGGGAAGCCGTTGTAGATGAAATCATTTACCGTCTTTCCCGTATATTTATAGGAAGGACCGAAATCTCCGTGAAGCAGTCCCTTTACGTAGTCGATAAACTGCACCGGAAGCGGGTCGTCCAGATGGTACTTGGCCTCCAGCGCCGCCTCAATCTCGGGCGAGACCTTCTTGTCCGTCGTAAACGGGCTGCCCGGCACCGCGTGCATGATCACAAAGGTGATCAGCGCGATCAGGAACAGGGCCGCCAGCATAATCAGAAACCGTTTCACAAAATACTTAACCATGATTCACCTCTATAAATTTGTTTCGCGTTATCACTGTAATGCAGTAAAGCAAAAAGCAAAACAAAAAATCAGCCAGGGCAGCTTTGCCCCGCCAATCTTTCCAAAAACCTGTCCGCATTTTTCCATGTAGAGTATTATACGATGAAACAATACCTGCGTCAAGCCCGAAAAAGGGCAATTCCTGCCTCAAAACCCCTCCGCGCCCTGATCATGGGCGCGTCCGATGCGGTATTCGTCCATCAGCGCCACGCAGCCCGCCGCGTCCGTCTTTTTCCGGAACAGGCTGTCCAGAGCGACCGCCACGTCGTTGTCGCTGTAGCCCGTGACCCTGGAGGCTGCCGTGGAAGCCCTCAGGTGCGCCTCCACCGATTCGGAAACATTGGTAATCATCGGGGACTGGATGTTGGTGGTCTGTCCCTTAAAGCAGTTCACCGTAGAGATACCGTCGAACGCGGCATTGTAGTGTTCCGCCGAAGCGCAGAACGAGAGAAAATCGAGGCAGGCGCCGATGTGTCCGCCGTTTTTGTTGACCATCATCATGTTCAGGTTGCCGCCCTCATAGGTGCCGGTCGGAGCCGTGTTCAGAAATACGGGCATAAGCGCAAAATCATCCACGGTATATTTTCCGTCCTTCGCCAGGTCCGTATAGAACCAGGTGTCCCAGATAAAGGTCATCACGGCCTCCCCCTCGCTCATCACCGGACTCACGCTGTTGATGTCCCACTCGAGGAAATCATGCCCGAGCCAGCCCTTTTGGGCGGCTTCATCAATCCATTCCGCCATGGCGGTCACCTCCGGAATGTCCGCATACGTGATTTCATTTTTATTGATCTGCTGCAGCAGCTCAGGATGGTCCGCAAACACCGGATCAAGCGCAAACTGCACCATCCACGAGCAGCCCTTGGCGGGCCAGCAGACCGGCGTGTAGCCGGTGTCGGCAAGCGTCTGGCACAGAACGTCAAACTCCTCCTGCGTGGCGGCGGCTTTCAGGCCCAGACTGTCCAGAATCGTCTTGTTGTAGTAGCAGCCCGACACGGAATTTTCCCAGTAGGGAAGGCCCAGCAGATTGCCGTCATTGTCCTTGCAGTAGGCCAGCGTGCTCTCCGTCAGCTCGTCCACCCACTCCTGGTCATTTAAATAAAGAAAATTCTCCTCCACATCGAAGCGGTTCAGGTCGGCGTTGTGAAAATGCATAAAAATATCCGGAACGTCGCCCTTCGCAAACTGTTCCGCCGCCGTCGCTTCAAATTCTGTGTCCACAAAGGGAACCGGCTTGATTTTGTTGCCTGTCGCTTTTTCATACTGCTCAAAAATGCTGGTCATATAGCTTTTCGCGAGGTCGCTTTTCCTGCCCATGACCGTGATCGTCACGGGGCCGGAACCGGCCGTCTCTTCCTTTGTGCCGGAGCAGCCTGTCAAAAAAAGCAGTAATGCTGTAAAAACTGAAAAAATCAGAACATATCTTTTTTTCATCTGCGATCCCTCCCGGAAATAGTATAATCTATTTCCTTTATAATTGCAATTATTCTATACAAAAAGTGAAAATGAAAGTTATAGTAAATCAAAAAAACACCCAATTATTTTAATTAAACTATCAGAGTAGTATTGACAAGGCCACACTATTGTGATAGTGTATGTAGTGTAAACTATTGCAATAGTGTCGCAGAAAGGATTTGATCGTATGGCAGTTAAGCTCTTTGATTCCGAACTAAAGGTCATGAGCGTCTTATGGAAAGAGGGTGATATGACCGCAAAACAGATCTCCGACATTCTCAAGGCAGAGATCGGCTGGAACATGAACACGACTTACACGGTGATCAAGAAATGTATTGCCAAGGGTGCAATCCAGCGCGGGGAGCCGCATTTCCTGTGTCACGCGCTTATCCCGAAAGAAGCGGCGCAGGAGGCGGAAACCGATGAACTGATCGGCAAGCTCTATGACGGTTCGGTTGACAAACTCTTTGCCGCCCTGCTGGGGAGAAAGAAACTGTCGGCCGAACAGATTGCGGCGCTGAAACAAATCGTTGGCGACTTAGACGAGGTGGACAAATGAACCTGATGCAAATGAGCCTCTCCGGGGCAGTAATGATTCTGGTCATCGCTGTCATTCGCGCTCTGGCCATCCATAAGCTCCCGAAAAAAGCCTTTCTGGCGCTGTGGGGCGCTGCGGCGGTGCGGCTGCTGATACCCTATTCTTTCTGCTCCGCTTTCAGCATCTATTCCCTGCTGGGGCGGCTGGAGGCCGCAGGAGAAGCGGTAAGTGGCAGTCCGGCTGTTCTGTTTTCACCGATTGCCCAGGCGCAATATGTGATGTCTGCGCCCGGTACTGCCGCCAACACGGCAGCCGCCGTTCATCCATGGGCAATCGTCTGGGCGGCCGGCGCGCTGATATGCGCGCTGTTCTTTGCCGCAGCCTATCTGAAATGCCGCCGGGAATTTCAGATGTCTCTGCCGGTTGACAACGCGTATGTGAAAACCTGGCTTCGTGAGCACCGCATTGCCCGTACGATTGAAATTCGCCGGTCCGGCAGGATTTCCGCGCCTCTGACCTACGGCGTATTCCGCCCGGTCATTCTGATGCCGAAAACTGCGGACTGGGACGATCTGGATACGCTGAAATATGTGCTGGCTCATGAGTTTGTGCATATCCGCCGCTTCGACGTTGTGTCAAAGCTGGTATTGACCGTTACCCTTTGCATCCATTGGTTCAATCCGGCGGTGTGGATCATGTATGCTCTCGCCAATCGGGATATGGAGTTATCCTGTGACGAAGCGGTAATCCGTCAATTCGGGGAGCGCGCAAAACCGGCGTATGCCATGGCGCTTATCCGTATGGAGGAAACCCGGAGCGGACTGGCCCCTCTCTGTAATAATTTCAGTAAAAACGCTGTCGAAGAAAGGATTGTTGCGATTATGAAAATAAAAAAGACCTCGCTGGCTGCGCTGATCGGTGCGGCGGCACTGGTTGCCGGCGTGACGGCAGCCTTTGCCACATCAGCGAAAAGCGACGGGAAAACGCTTCCGGCGTTGACGGATGATGAGCTCAGCGCCCGTTTTCCCTCTCTCGATGTGAAATGGTGGACGTATGATGAATACAAAGCGTGGCTTGAAAACGAAAAAGTCGAACTGCAGAAATTGATCGGTGAAAAATGCTGGACCGGCAGCCGGGGTGAATTTGTCTGGACGCAGGAAATCGTAGACGAAACAATTGCGATGTACGAGGACATTCTGGAGAATATCAAAAACGGCATGCTTTACTCCAAAACGCCGGACGGCAAAGACGCTTTTTGTATCATATCCTCCGGTTCAGCCGCCGGAGAAGCGGAGCGATCAGAGATATATGAGGGCGATGCGGCAGCGTCGGACTTCTCACAATATGAGCCGTTTGGCCTGGTCTGGGACGAAGATGAAAAGGCCCTGTTCTGGAACGGGGAACGCGTGCGCTATTTTCTCGACGGCGTGGACATGGATGGTACGGGCGCAATGGCGATCCGGCTGGAGTACAGCGACGCCGGCCTTGCGGGGGACATCGACGTTCACACGGTGCGGCAGCGTGTCTCAAACGCCGACGGCAGCTTTGATCCCATGGGACCGCTGACGGGGCTGGAGAAATATTCTCAGGAAGAATACGATAGGAACACACTGCGCATCGCCGCCGCGCAAAAATCAGAAAACGCCGTTTCAGAAGATGCCATCACGCAAACCACTGTCCCAGAAGCCGTTTCAGAAGATGCCATCGAGCAAACCTCTGTCCCGGAAGCCGTTTCAGAAGATGCCATCGAGCAAACCTCTGTCCTGGAAGCCGTTTCCGTGGCGGAGGGAGACACGTTGGAGTCGGGTCCGGGTAAGAGTTTGGCCGAAATGTTTGAAAAATACGCCCCTTTCGGTATTACCTATGAAGAAGCGAAAGGGAACAGCGGAGGGGGAAATATATATTATCATGGGCAGCCCGTCAGCCAGTTCTCCGACCTGACCCCGGGCGGCGGCGCGTTTACCTTCTCCTCCGCGAATCAGGGAAATCTCGCCGTAAGAACCGTTTATGACAAGGACGGCAGGCTGATCGGGGTGGAGGCTGTTGGAGACTGACACAACGCAGGACCTGGATTATATGCAATGGCATTCTCATGATTGAAGTAAAACGAAATTAAGAATCCCCATTTGACGAATTCATGCTTGAATGTTAGAAATGGGGATTTTTAATGGATTTTCCAGCGCAAAAAGAGCACCCATCCGGATGCTCTCAAACAGGGCTAATAACTATCTCCATTTTTGCTGTAAATATGGTTCTACTATCTCAATCGCCTCCCTGGCTCTGCTAATCTGTTCTCTCGCTTCATCATGGGAAACTATAAAGAAATCATCATAATCTGCTTTCTCCCTTAATCTGAAAGCTTTGTCCAGAATTTTAGCTAAACCCTTATCAAATATTCCTGTTTTAATGTATTCCCTGTTAATATAGGAAATGATCCCAGAGTGCTTGCTGGAATCAAAGCCGTCCAACGCAGTTACAGCTCTCATTGCATGAAACACTGCGTAATAGGAACGATTAACAGATGACGCAAATCTATTTTGTCCGAAAAGTGTCTCTGCATC
>CANRIG010000059.1 GCA_947630595.1 uncultured Lachnospiraceae bacterium
CAGCATGAGCATGGAGCGAAAGCGGAATGCGAATGATGCAGCGCGGAGCGCGTCGTTCACACAGGAAGTGGTGAGCAGCGAGCAGTGCGCAGGCCCGGCAGACATGCCGGGGACTGCGGATTTGGCGAGCGAGCAGCATGAGCATGGAGCGAAAGCGGAATGCGAATGATGCAGCGCGGAGCGCGTCGTTCACACAGGAAGTGGTGAGCAACGAGCAGTGCGCAGGCCCGGCAAGTATGCCAGGGGCTGCGGATTTGGCGAGCGAGCAGCATGAGCATGGAGCGGGAGCGGAATGCGAATGCTGCAGCGCGGAGCGCGTCGTTCACACAGGAAGTGGTGGGCAGAGTGCAGTGCGCAGGCCCGGCAGGTATGCCGGGGGCTGCGGATTTGGCGAGCGAGCAGCATGAGCATGGAGCGAAAGCGAAATGCGAATGATGCAGCGCGGAGCGCGTCGTTCACACAGGAAGTGGTGAGCAGCGTGCGGTGCGCAGAGATAGCTTACCATATCATATGAAGAAAAAAATCAGAGTACCGTTACGAAACATTGGAACCATCCAAAGAAACATTAAAAAAACATTCAAAGAAATATTCAAAGAGACATGCGAAATCATTAAAGCAGAACCAAAGTAATTTCAAAGCAATTTCAAAGTAATTTTGAAGTAATTTCAAAGCAGTTTCGAAGAACCATCTAAACTATACGAAAGAAATCCGGGAAATACCAGAGAAAATCCAGGAATTGCCAAAGAAAAAATCCAGGAAAAGCCAAAGAAATAAATTCATGAAATACCAAGAATATAAAAAAGACATCTGAAGAATAAGAATTCAGAGAATATAAAAATATTCAGAGAACAGAAAAACATCCGAAGAATAAAAAAACGAGGAACAAAAATCTGAAGCACAGAAAAATATCCGAAGAACAGGAAAACGCCCGGAGAACAAAAAACATTCAGAGAATAACCCAAAAATCTAAGAAATAAAAATTCGGGGAACAGAAAATATCAAGAGAACAAAAAACATCCGAAGAACAGCAACACCCCCAAAACGCGAAAGGAGATTTCCCCATGGTCGGTTCCATACAATTTCCCCACCTCGGCATCCGTCTGGAGCACGTGATCAAGTCCGTTTCCATCGGCGGCTTCGAGATCGCCTGCTACGGGATGGTGCTGGCGGCGGCGATGGCGACGGGAATCCTGCTGACCATGCGGGTGGCGCGAAAGACCGGGCAGGATGCGGACGCCTATTTTGATCTGGGCATCATTGCCATTATCGTCTCGGTGATCTGCGCGCGGATTTACTATGTCGTCTTTTCCTGGAGCTATTACCGGGTTCACCCCGCGGAGATTTTCAATCTCCGCGGCGGCGGACTGGCGATTTACGGCGGCGTGATCGGCGGCGTGCTCACGGTGTTTGTGTTCGCCCGCGTGCGGCGGATGTCCTTTTTCCGCCTGCTGGACACGGCTGCCGTCGGCCTCGTGTGGGGGCAGATGGTGGGCCGGTGGGGGAATTTTTTCAACCGGGAGGCCTTCGGGGAGTACACGGACGGTCTGCTGGCGATGCGGCTGCCGGCCGCCGATGTCAGGAGCTATGAGATCACGGAGCTCATGCGCCGGCACATGCAGACTATCGGCGGCGTGGATTATATTCAGGTGCACCCGACCTTCCTCTACGAATCGCTCTGGAATCTGGGTGTGCTGGCGGTCTTGCTGCTGCTGACGTTTTTGGTGAAAAAGAGATTTGACGGCATGGTATTCCTGTTTTACCTGCTGCTGTACGGGACGGGACGCTTCTGGATTGAGGGGCTGCGCACCGATCAGCTGCTGCTGCCCGGCAGCGGGCTTCCGGTTTCGCAGGTGTTATCCGGAATCCTGGTTCTGGCCGCCGCCGCTTTACTGATAACGGGAACAATACACAGAAGGAACGGAAAACGATCCGGAAAAGGAACGGAGCATGATGAATCAGAAAGAACTTTTGATAAAACGCATTGAGGAGGAGCGGGAGAAGCTGAACGCGATGCTCGCCAGCGGGAGCAGCGTGGAGGAGACCTACGGGCAGAGTCTCGTGGTGGACAGGCTCATCGAGGAGTACATGGATTTTTTGGCAATTTGACCATAAAAACCGGCTTCCGCGCCCCAAACCGGCCGCTCAGGCAGAAAACGCCGCAAGATTTTGCGGCGCTTTTTTTGTGCCTCCGCAAGATATTGTTTTTTAAAAATTGTAAATTTTTTCTTTTATATTTTGCTTGAATTTTGTGCAAAACTACGGTATTATATGGTCAAGTGGTAGAAAGTGGTGCGTCGTGGTACTTAGTGGTGATTAAATGGAGGGAAAATCCCACCCGCGGCGAAAGGGACACCAGGGTGCAGCCGGAAGAAGGTGTGTCATGATGTTTATGGGTGAATACAATCATACAGTTGACACCAAAGGCAGACTGATCATCCCGTCGAAGTTCAGGGACCTGTTAGGGGACGAGTTCATTGTCACGAAGGGATTGGATGGATGCCTGTTTGTGTTTCCCAAAAACGAATGGCAGATCATTGAAGAAAAGCTGCGCGGACTGCCACTGACAAACAAAAACGCCAGAAAATTCACGAGATTCCTGGTGGCCGGGGCGACCACATGTGAGCTGGACAAGCAGGGAAGAATCCTTCTGCCGCAGGTGCTGAGGGACTTTGCCGGTCTGGAAAAAGATGTGGTGCTGGCAGGCAATATTAACCGGATTGAGATCTGGAGCAAAGAGAACTGGACACAGAACAGTGATTACAGCGTGGACGACATTGCAGAGCAGATGGAAGATTTTGGTCTGATCATATGACCTGGGGAGGATTGTATGGAATTTAGACACAAATCCGTACTTCTGGAAGAAAGCATTGACGCGCTTTGCATCAAACCGGATGGGATTTATGTGGATGGCACGCTCGGCGGCGGCGGACATTCCTATGAGATATGCCGGCGGCTGTCCCCGAAAGGACGGCTGATCGGGATCGATCAGGATGAGGCGGCCATAGAGGCGGCCACGAGGCGTTTGGCGGAGTTTGGAGATCAGGTCACGATCATACGCGCCAACTATCGCGATATGAGACGGGAGCTGGCCGGACTCGGCATCACATCCGTAGATGGAGTCGTTTTGGATCTGGGGGTCTCTTCCTATCAGCTTGATGAGGCAAGCCGCGGCTTTACGTATAGAGAAAACGCACCGCTGGACATGCGAATGGATCAGCGGCAGACGCAGACGGCAAAAGATATTGTGAACGAATACAGTGAGATGGAGCTTTATCGCGTCATCCGCGACTATGGGGAAGAAAGGTTCGCAAAAAATATTGCCCGACATATCGTAAGCGCCAGAAAAGAAAAAACATTGGAAACAACTGGGGAGTTAATTGATGTTATAAAAGCGGCAATACCAATGAAAATGCGAGCAGTGGGAGGGCACCCGGCCAAAAGGACATTTCAGGCCATCCGGATTGAACTGAACCAGGAACTGGAGGTGCTGGAACAGTCTCTGGACGACATGATCGAAGCGCTGAACGACGGCGGAAGAATCTGTGTGATTACGTTCCACTCACTGGAAGACCGGATTGTGAAGGAGAAATTCCGGCAAAACGAAAATCCATGTACCTGTCCAAAAGAATTTCCGGTCTGCGTCTGCGGGCGCAAACCGAAGGGGAGAGTCATAACGAGGAAGCCGATCGTTCCGTCGGCACAGGAACTGGAAGAAAATAAAAGGGCGAAGAGTTCAAAGTTGAGGGTATTTGAACGCAGGATACAGCAGGAATAAGGGGTAAACAATTATGGCGGGAGCAGTGAGAACGGGCGGCAAAAGCCGTAACCAGTACAGGAGTGCCGGAAATGCGAGAACGTATGCGTACGTGGACGGAACCGCGGTGCGCAAACTGGAGGCAGTACCGGCGCGCAGGACCGCGGCGCGCAGGCCTGAGCCGGCGCCGGAGCAGCGGATACGGGAGAGGCAGACCCGGCCTGCCAGCCAGACGACGAGAAAAAACAGAGAGCGCGCGCTTTCCATGAATCTGGGATATGTGATGTTTCTGACCCTGGCGGCAGTGATCACAGTGTTCACGTGCGTCAATTTCCTGCAGCTGCAGGCGAAGGGCACGAAGCTCCAGAAAGAGGTGACCGCTCTGGAAACACAGCTGGACGCGGCGGTGCTGGAGAACGATTCTGACTACAACCGCATCATGACCAGTGTGGATATGGAAAAGGTAAAGGACATCGCGCTGAACCAGCTGGGCATGGTCTACGCGAAGAAATCTCAGATTGTGACATATGAAATGCGAAACAGCGATTACGTAAGGCAGTATTCTGAGATACCGTCAGAGTAGGTGGAATGGTTGGCAACGGCAAGACAAACAAAAAGAGAACGAAGATTCACGAAAAAAATGCAAATAAAGCTTCTGGCTGTATTTGCATTCATTTTATTGTTTCTAATTATTATTCTGATCCGAATCGTATACATCAACGTCAAGAGCGGCAACCGCTACGCGCAGCAGGTGCTGTCGCAGGAAAACTATGACAGCCAGACGCTCTACAGCAGGCGCGGCGAGATTCAGGACGTCAACGGCAGGCTGCTCGCCTACAGCGAGAAGGTCTACGACGTGGTGCTGGATTGCTACGCGGTGAACCGCAACGAGGACTACATCGAGCCCACGGTGGACACGCTGGTGACCGTGTTCGATCTCGACCGCTCGGACCTGATGGAGCGCATTACCTCGGAAAAGACGAAGGACAGCCAGTACCAGGTCGTGCTGGAGAAAATCACCGAGGAGCAGAAGGAAGCGTACGAGGAGTACGTCTCCCTCGACCCGGACCGCGACATCACGCAGGAGGAGCGGCAGAAGCTGCAGAACGTAACCGGCGTCTGGTTTGAGGAGGAGTTTGTGCGGCGCTACCCGATGAACAGCCTCGCCAGCGACGTCATCGGCTTTTCCAACAGCATCGGCGACGGCATCGCGGGTCTGGAGGCCTACTACGACAGCCAGCTGCGGGGAACGAACGGGCGCGTCTTCGGCTACCTCAACGAAAAACAGGAATTTGAAAAACGGACGATCGCGCCGGAGAACGGCTACACGCTGCAGACCTCGCTGGACATCAACTTGCAGCAGATCGTGGAAAAATATATCACGGAATTTGACGAGACGTACGGGGAAGACCACGACGACGGCACCGCCATGCACGGCGCCAAAAACATCGGCGTGATCGTCATGAACCCGAAGACGGCGGCCGTGATGGCCATGGCCACGAACCGCGGCTACGACCTCAACCATCCGCAGGACATGAGCGCGTGGTACACCGAGTCCGAGGTCAAATCCATGAAGGAGGAGGACTACGTGGAGGCGCTGAACGCCATGTGGAGCAACTTCTGCGTCTCCGACGGCATCGAGCCCGGTTCCACGTTCAAGCCGATCACGGTGGCCTCGGCGCTGGAGTGCGGCGCGGTCACGGACAGCTCCAGCTTCTACTGCGACGGCGGCGAGTTTATCACGGATACCGAGATTCACTGCGACGCGTACCCCTACTCCCACGGCGAGGAGACGCTGGGGGACGTGCTGAAAAACTCCTGCAACGACGGCCTGATGCAGATCGGCATGGCCATGCGGGTGTCGCGGTTCATCGAGTACCAGTCGCTGTTCAATTTCGGAAAGCCGACCGGCATCGACCTGCCGAACGAATCGGCGGGCTCGGTCTACACGAAGGATACGATGAACGAGGTCGAGCTGGCCACCTGTACCTTCGGCCAGGGCCTGACCTGCACGATGATTCAGGAGATCACCGCCTTCTGCGCGGTGGTCAACGGCGGCTACTACTACCAGCCGCATGTGGTGGAAAAAATTCTCGATGAAAACGGCAAGGTGATCAAGGACTCCTCCAGCCTGCTGCTCAAGCAGACCGTATCCGGCAGCGTTTCCGAGCTGCTGCGCGGCTATCTGGAAACCGCGGTGCAGGAAGGTACCGGACGCCACGCGCAGGTGGCGGGCTACCGCATCGGCGGCAAGACCGGTACGGCGGAGAAAATCGACCCCGAGACGGGGACGCGCGCCAAGGGCAAGTACCTCGTTTCCTTCATCGGCGCGGCTCCGATCAACGACCCGGAGGTCGTGATCTACGTCGTGGTCGACGAGCCGAACGTGGCCGATCAGGCGAACAGCACGTTCGCGCAGGAAATTTACCGCCGGATCGCGACCGAGGCGCTGCCCTACCTGGGCATTTACCCGACCGAGCAGGTGACGGACGAGATGCTGGCTTCCCTGGGCCTGGAATGGCAGGATATAGCGAAAAACCAGGATGCCGTTCAGATCTTTGACGCCATCGACTCCTACGGCAATTACCACACGGACGCCCGGGTGGAGGACGGCAGGATCGTCGATGGCAGCGGCAACGTCATCGCCGGCGCTTACATCGATGAGGACGGCACGGTCTACGACGCGGTCATGAACCGTGTGTCCTATGTGGAGCCGGAGGACCCCAAGGAGGAAATCGATCCCAAGGCGGACAATCCGGGCATCGCCCTGCCGCCGGCCGAGAACAACGCCGACGCGGACCAGACGACGCTGTGGGACGGCGCGGTGACCGACGACGAGCAGGAAGAACCTTAAAAAGCGGCGGCTTTTGCGCATAAACCTCATAAAAGTCATAATATACTGTATTAAAACTTTTATGAGGTTTTTTTATGCAAAAAACAAGGCCGTTCCACCGCAGAAAAATCGTGCTGATTTTTTTGTGCTGTCTTCTGGCGCTCTGTTTTCTGGGCGGGCGCCTGACGCACCTGATGGTCGCGGAATCGGAGCATTACGCGGCGCTGGCGGAGGACCTGCATGAGCGCGAGCGGGAGATCAAGGCGGCGCGCGGCCGCATCCTCGACCGCAACGGGGTGGTGCTGGCGGACAACCGCACGGTCTGCACCGTATCGGTGATTCACAGCCAGCTGGAGGAGCCGGAGCGGGTGATTCAGGTTCTGGCGAAGGAGCTGGAAATGGACGAGGCGGCGGTGCGAAAGCGCGTGGAAAAGGTCAGCTCCATCGAGCGCATCCGCAAAAATGTGGACAAGGAAACCGGCGACCGCATCCGCAATTACGGCCTGGCCGGGGTCAAGGTGGACGAAGACTACCGCCGCTATTATCCGTACGGGAGCATGGCCTCCAAGGTGCTGGGCTTTACGGGCGGAGACAACCAGGGCATCATCGGCCTGGAGGTCGGGTACGAGCAGGTACTGGCGGGAACGCCCGGCAAAATCCTGACGCTGACGGACGCGCGCGGCATCGAGCTGGAGGACGCCGGCGAGAGCCGGTTAGAGCCGGAGGCTGGCAGTGACCTGGTGATCAGCCTGGATTACAACATTCAGCAGTATGCGGAGCAGGCGGCGCAGAAGGTGCGGGAGCAGAAGCAGGCGGACAGCGTTTCCATCCTCATCATGAACCCGTCGAACGGCGAGATTTACGCGATGACGAACGTGCCGGAGTTTGACCTGAACGACCCCTACACGCTGCTTCCGGAGTACCTGCCGCAGCAGGCGGAAACGCAGGCGCAGGACGCGCTCACGGGAGAAGCGCTGCAGGACGCGCAGGCCGCCCTCACGGGGGAGGCGCTGCAGGACGCGCTGAACCGGATGTGGCGCAACGGCTGCCTGAACGATACCTACGAGCCGGGCTCGACGTTTAAGACGGTGACGGCGGCGGCCGGCCTGGAGGCGGGCGTGGTCTCGCTGAACGACCAGTTTTCCTGCCCCGGCTTCAAAATCGTCGAGGACCGCAGAATCCGCTGCCACAAGACGGGCGGCCACGGCAGCGAAACCTTTGTCCAGGGCACGCAGAATTCCTGCAATCCGGTTTTCATCGAGGTGGGCCTGCGGCTGGGCGTGGACCGCTACTTTTCCTACTTTGAGCAGTTCGGCCTTAATCAGAAAACCGGCATCGACCTGCCCGGGGAGGCGGCCACGATCATGCACAAGAAGGAGAATGTGGGGCAGGTGGAGCTGGCGACGATTTCCTTCGGCCAGTCCTTCCAGATCACGCCGGTGCAGCTGGCGGCCACGGTCAGCTCTATTGTCAACGGCGGCATCCGCGTGACGCCGCATTTCGGGGTCAGCGTGCGCTCCGGCGATGGCGCGCTGCTGGATGTGTTTCAGTATGAGGACGGCCGGCGCATCCTCTCGGCGGAGACCTCGCAGACCATGCGCTGGCTGCTGGAGCAGGTGGTGGACGGCGGCTCCGGCAAAAACGCCTACATCGAGGGCTACCGCATCGGCGGCAAGACCGCCACCTCGGAGACGCTGCCGCGCAGCGCCAACCGCTACATTTCCTCGTTCGTCGGCTTTGCCCCGGCGGACGACCCGCAGGTGCTGGGGCTCTGCGTCATCAACAATCCGCAGGGCGTCTACTACGGGGGCACCATCGCCGCGCCGGTGATCCGCGAGATGTTTGAGAACATTCTCCCGTATCTCGGGTTTGCGCGCGCGGAGGCGGAGACTGAGGCGGAGCACTTGCATAATTAGACTTTATGTGATAAAAATAAAAGGATACTATACATAGGAAAGAGAAAATGAGGTGTGTGATGATCATTAACCAGGATGTATTGATTCCGCTGTTTGTGTCATTCGCGATCAGCGTGCTGTTGAGCCCGTTTGTGATACCGTTCCTTCAGAAGCTGAAGGTAGGGCAGACCGAGCGGGAGGAGGGCGTGCAGTCCCATCTGAAAAAGGCCGGGACTCCGACGATGGGCGGCCTGATTATTCTGATCAGCCTTGCGGTTACGTCGCTGTTTTACCTGATGCGGTTCCCGCGCATGGTGCCGGTGCTGTTTCTGGTGCTGGGCTTCGGGATCATCGGTTTTCTGGATGACTACCTGAAGGTGGTGATGCGGCGCTCGGACGGCCTGTACCCGCGGCAGAAGATGCTGGGGCAGATCATTGTGACCACGATTTTTGTCGTCTATGTCTGGGTGATGGATTCGTCGTGCCTGGAATTTCTGGTTCCGTTTTCCGGCGGCAGGGTGCTGTCCGGCAATTTCGTGCGGATAGCGGCGATCCCGATCGCTTACTTTGCGATCATCGGCACCGTCAACGGCGTCAATTTCACGGACGGGCTGGACGGACTGGCGACCGGCGTCACCACGATGGTGGCCGTGTTTTACACCGTGGCCTCGCTGGTGCTGGGCGGCGGCATCGAGCCGCTGACGGCGGCGGTGACGGGCGCGCTGCTGGGCTTTCTGCTGTTCAACGTCTATCCGGCCAAGGTGTTTATGGGAGACACGGGGTCGCTGGCCCTGGGAGGCTTTGTCGCGGGCGCGGCCTATGTGATGAAGATGCCGCTGTTCATCCCGATCGTGGGCCTGATCTATCTGGTGGAGGTGCTGTCGGTGATGATTCAGGTCACCTATTTCCGCAAGACCGGCGGCAAGCGGTTTTTCAAAATGGCGCCGATTCACCATCACTTTGAGCTGTGCGGCTGGTCGGAGACGAGAATCGTCACCGTGTTCACGGTGATCACGGCGTTTCTGTGCCTGCTGGCGCTGACCGGAATCCGCTGAGCGGACGAAAACCGCCGGCAGGGAATACGAGGAGGATAACTATGGAATTGTCAGGAAAACAGGTGCTGGTGTTCGGAGCGGGCATCAGCGGCGTCGGCGCGGCCCGGCTTTTGCTGGAAGCGTCGGCGAACGTGATTTTATATGACGGAAATACGGCGCTCGCGGAGGAAGAGCTGCGCGCGAAGCTGCCCGGCGGCGCGCTGCAGGTGGCGCTGGGCGAGCTGGGGGAGGAGCGGATCCGGGGTCTGGATCTGGCCGTGCTGAGCCCCGGCGTGCCCACCGATCTGCCGCTGGTGCAGAAGCTGCGGGACGCGGGCGTGCGCGTCTGGGGCGAGGTGGAGCTGGCCTGGGCCTGCGGCCGGGGCGATGTGCTCGCGGTCACCGGCACCAACGGCAAGACCACGACCACCAGCCTGCTGGGCGAGATCATGAAGGCGTGGAGGCCGGAGGTCTACGTCGTCGGCAACATCGGCGCGCCCTACACGGAGGCCGTTTCGCGGATGACGGACCAGGCGGTGACGGTGGCGGAGATCAGCAGCTTCCAGCTGGAGACGATCGAGACGTTCGCGCCCCGCGTTAGCGCCATTTTAAACATCACGCCCGACCATCTGAACCGGCACCATACGATGGAGGAATACATCCGCGTGAAGGAGCTGATCACGAAGAATCAGACGGCGGAGGATACCTGCGTGCTGAACTACGAGGACGAGGTCCTGCGCAAATTCGGCGCGTCTTTACATACCAGGGTGCTGTATTTCAGCAGCCTGCGGAAGCTTGAGCGCGGCTTTTATCTCGACGGGGATGAGATCGTGTACAGCGACGGCGAGACGGTGACTCCCCTTTGCGCGACCGGGGAGCTGAAGCTGCCGGGCCGGCACAACCACGAAAACGTGATGGCGGCCGCGGCGATGGCCCTGGCCTACGGGGCGCCGCTCGAAGTGATCCGGCGCGCGGCCTGCAGCTTTCAGGCGGTGGAGCACCGGATTGAGTACGTGACCGAGAAAAACGGCGTCGTCTACTACAACGACTCCAAGGGCACCAACCCGGACGCGGCGATCAAGGGCATCCAGGCGATGGACCGGCCGACGCTGCTGATCGGCGGCGGCTACGACAAAAATTCTTCCTATGAGGAATGGATTCGGGCATTCGACGGAAAAGTAAAATATCTGGTACTGATAGGACAGACGAGAGAGAAAATCGCAGAGGCGGCCAGGGCGTGCGGCTTTACCGACATCATCCTCGCGGACAGCCTGGAGGAGGCGGTGCAGGTCTGCGCGCAGCGCTCCGAACCGGGAGACGCGGTGCTGCTGTCGCCCGCATGCGCGAGCTGGGGGATGTTCCCCAATTACGAGGTGCGCGGCCGGCGGTTCAAAGAACTGGTAAACCAATTACAGGAAGTGGGCTGATTGCGGGGAAAACCTGGAAAGGCGGACGGCTTTCTGCTTCTGAGCGTTTTGTTTCTGGCCGGTTTCGGCATGGTGGTCCTCTACAGTATGAGCGCTTACAATGGGCAGGTCCGCTTCGGCGACGCTGCCTATTATTTTAAGAAACAGCTGTTTGCGCTGGCGCTGGGGCTGGCCCTCATGTACGGAATCGCCTCCGTGGATTATCACATATTGCTGCGGTTCTCGGTGCCGGCCTATCTGCTTTCGCTGGCGCTGTCCGGCGCCGTTTTGCTGTTCGGCGACGCCTACAACGGCTCGCGGCGGTGGCTGTCGCTGGGGCCGCTCTCATTCCAGCCGGCGGAGTACGCCAAGCCGGCGGTGATCCTTTTGCTGGCCGGCGTCGTCAGCCGCATGGACCGGCGCCGGAGCGGGCGCATGATTCTGGCGGTGACGGCGATGGTGCTGCCGATCGTGGGCCTGGTCGGCACCAACAACCTGAGCACGGCGGTGATCCTGCTGGGCATCGCGGTGATCATGATCTTTATCTCCAATCCAAAATACCTGCCGTTTCTGTGGGTGGTGCTGGCAGGCGCAGGGTTTCTCGGCATCTTTTTGAGCCTGGAATCCTACCGCCTGGAGCGTCTGGCGATCTGGAAGCACCCGGAGCTCTACGAGAAGGGCTACCAGACCATGCAGGGCCTGTACGCGATCGGCTCCGGCGGCCTGTTCGGGCGGGGGCTGGGGCACAGCCTGCAGAAGCTGGGCTTCGTCCCGGAGGCGCAGAACGACATGATTTTCGCCGTCATCTGCGAGGAGCTGGGCCTGTTCGGGGCGCTGCTTTTGATGGCGCTGTTTCTGCTGCTGTTGTGGCGCTTCATGGTGATCGCGACGCACGCGCCGGACTTGTTCGGCTCGCTGATCGCGGCCGGCATCATGGGACACATCGCGATTCAGGTGATTCTGAACATCGCGGTCGTCACCAACACCATCCCCAACACGGGGATCACGCTGCCGTTCATCAGCTACGGCGGCACCTCGGTGCTGTTTCTGCTCGCGGAGATGGGGCTGGCGCTTTCCGTCAGCCGTTACAGCGCCCTCCCGGGGCGGCGGTAGCAAATGAAATCCCCCGGCATATACTGGGATATATGGTGTTTTGCGCGGGCCGGCGACGGCAAAGCGCAAAGCGGAAGCCGGGGGATGGGTTTGAGTTATCTGGAAATCTGCGGCGGGCGGCCGCTGGACGGCGAGCTGGAAATACAGGGCTCCAAAAACGCGGTGCTGCCGGTGCTGGCCGCCTGCGTGCCGGGCGAAGGCGTCTGTACGATCGAAAACTGCCCGGACATCACCGACGTGACGGATACCCTGAACATCCTGCGCGCGCTCGGATATCGGGCGGAGCGCGCGGGCGGTACGGTGCGCATTGAGGCGTCCGGTTCTGAAAAATATGAAATTTGTGGCCCGGAAGCGGTCAGAATCCGTTCTTCTGTCTTGTTTTTGGGCGCACTTCTTGGTAAAATGAAAAAAGCAAGGCTGCCTCTGCCCGGGGGATGCGTGATCGGCGCACGGCCGGTCGACCTGCATCTGCGCGCCCTGCGCACGCTGGGCGCGGAGTTTTCCCTGACGGAAAAGATCACAGCCGTGGCGCCGCGGCTGCACGGGGACACGGTGCGGCTGCCGTATCCGAGCGTGGGAGCGACGGAGAATGTGATCCTGGCGGCGGCGACGGCGGAGGGCCATACCGTAATCGAGGGCGCGGCCCGGGAGCCGGAGATCGATGAGCTGTGCGCGTTTTTGTGTCTCCGGGGCGCCGACATCCGGCGTCTGGCGGACGGGAGCATCCACATCCGGGGCGTGCGGCGGCTGGGCCCGGCGTCGTACCGGATGCGGCCGGACCGGATCGTGGCCGGCACGTATCTGCTGGCGGCCGCGGCCGCCGGCGGCAGGGTGTTTCTGCGGGGCTGCGGCGGAGAGGGCCTGGAGGCGCTGGAGCGGGCGCTGCGCGCGATGGGCGCCGTGTGGCGAAAGACGGACGGCGGCTTGGAGGTTTGCGCGGAGGAAAGGCCGCGGGCGGTTCCGTATCTGGAGACGGCCCCGCACCCGGGTTTTCCCACGGACCTGCAGTCGCAGCTGATGGCGGCGCTGTGCCGCGCGCGCGGCAGCAGCCGGATTCGGGAGACCGTTTTTGAAAACCGGTTTCGCGTGGTGAGCGAGCTGCGGAAAATGGGAGCGCGCATCGAGGTGAACGGAGACTGCGCCAGGATCGAGGGCGTCTCGCGGCTGCGCCCGGCGGTGCTGGAGGCCGCGGACCTGCGCGGCGGGGCCGGGCTGGCGATTGCGGCGCTGCAGGCGCCGGGACGGTCGGCGGTTTTACACACGGAATATCTTGCGCGCGGATATGAGGATATAGGCAGAGATCTGTGCCTGCTGGGAGCACAGGCGCGGATACGGGGGATAAGATGCACAGACGAAACAAAAGAAAAAGAAGAATATTCCGAATTGCAGCGGTGCTTGTGATCCTGACGGCGCTGCTTGTGGTGATGCTCCTGTTTCGGGTGCGGACGGTAAAGGTGTACGGCAACACGCGCCACAGCTCGAAGGAGATCGCCTCCGGCCTGGTGCACGACGCGCTGACGCACAACACCCTGTATTTTCTGTGGAAATACAAAGACGGCGACATTCCGGACAGCATGCCCTACCTGGAGACGCTGCACGTGCAGGTCAAATCCCTGTCGCGCGTGGAGGTGGAGGTGACGGAGAAGGAGCTGGCCGGTTATCTCAGCGACCCGGCCGGCAACGTCTGCTTTGACCGCGAGGGGACGATTCTGGAAATTACCAACGACGACCGCAGCGACCTGCCGCTGATCACCGGCGTGAACACGGGAGAGCCGGTGCTTTACCAGAAGCTGCCGACCGAGAGCAGCGCGCAGCTGCGGACGATTCTCAGCCTGACGGAGCTTCTGTCCTACCATGAGCTGCAGGCGACGGAGATCCGCTTCGGCGAAAACATGGAGATCACCGTGTTTGTCGGCGGGATTGAGGCTCAGCTCGGACAGGACGAATACCTGGAGGAGAAGGTGGCCAACCTCAACAAGATTCTGCCGCGGCTGGACGGGCAGCGGGGCATCCTGCACCTGGAGACCTTCACCGGACGCAACGAGACGGTGTCGTTCACGCCGGCCGGCAGCGATGAGCTGAGCGCGCTCGACGAAGGCTCAGACGGCGCGGGCGCAGGCGATACGGGTGGCGGCGGTTCAGGCGATGCGGGCTCAGGCGATAGTGGCGGCGCAGATACGGGCGGCGGCACAGGCTCAGGCGATGCGGGCAGCGCGGACGGCACAGGCTCAGGTGATGCAGGCACGGTCGGCGCAGACGCGGGCAATGGCGATGGCACAGGTTCGGACGGCGCAGACACGGGGTCCGGCGATGCAGGCGCGGGCGCGCAGGACGGCGGTTCGGCGGCGGATCTCTCCGGCGTGAACGGAGACGGTTCCGGGGACGCGGACGGCGGCTCGCAGTCGATTTACGTCGTGTTCAATTCCTCCGGCGGCCTCGTCTACAACGTGCACGTCGAAAACGGAACGGTGGTCGACGAGAACGGGAATCCGGTGCCGGGCTGCTCGGTCAATGAGGACGGCTACGTCGTGGACGGCTATATGAACGTCATCGATCCGGCGACCGGAGAATTGGTGCAATAGCAGGTAAAAATGGAGATTTATGGCGGAATTGCAATAAAAATCTGAAATTATTTTGCAAAGGGTACTTGATAAATTCAGAAATACCTTATATTATAGGAGATAGTACGGTAATAGTGGGGGAATCTGTGCATTTGCCGTGACGAAGAGGAAGTATAAATAAGGGAGAAGGGCGTTCTCCGCACGGTTGGAAAGAGAGGGTCCGGCTACAAAAAGGAGGAAATACGGTGTTAGAGATTATGTCAAACGAAACGGAATCGGCTGCAAAAATTATCGTAATTGGAGTAGGCGGAGCCGGCAATAATGCGGTGAACCGCATGGTGGAAGAGACAATCGCCGGGGTGGAATTTATCGGCGTCAATACAGATAAACAGGCGCTGCTCATGTGCAAGGCGCCGACCACGATTCAGATCGGGGAAAAGGTGACCAAGGGCCTCGGCGCAGGCGCGAAGCCGGAGATCGGCCAGCAGGCGGCGGAGGAGAGCGCGGAGGAGATCCGCCAGGCAGTGCAGGGCGCGGACATGGTGTTCGTCACCTGCGGCATGGGCGGCGGCACCGGCACCGGCGCGGCTCCGATTGTGGCGGGCATTGCCAAGGAGATGGGCATCCTCACCGTGGGCGTGGTGACCAAGCCGTTCCGCTTTGAGGCGCGCACCCGTATGAACAACGCGCTGATGGGCATCGAGCGCCTGAAAGAAAACGTCGATACCCTGATCGTGATTCCGAACGACAAGCTGCTGGAGATCGTCGACCGCAGGACGACGATGCCGGAGGCGCTGAAAAAAGCGGACGAGGTGCTGCAGCAGGCGGTGCAGGGCATTACCGACCTGATCAACCTGCCGGCCCTGATCAACCTCGACTTCGCGGATGTGCAGACCGTCATGATCGACAAGGGCATCGCCCACATCGGTATCGGACAGGCCAAGGGCGACGACAAGGCGCTCGAGGCAGTGAAGCAGGCCGTATCGAGTCCGCTGCTGGAGACCACGATCGAGGGCGCGTCCCACGTGATTATCAATATTTCCGGAGACATCTCCCTGATCGACGCCAACGACGCGGCGAGCTATGTGCAGGAGCTGGCTGGCGAGGATGCGAACATCATCTTCGGCGCGATGTACGACGATACATACGCGGACGAGGCGAGCATCACCGTCATTGCGACCGGCCTGGAGGACAAGAACCTGACGCCGCCGGACCGCAGATCGGCAAAACCGAAGAAGACCGTGCCGGATTTCAGCTTTACGAGAAATGAGAGCATGACCTTCCCGAAGGCTCCGACCACGCAGCTGCGGACGCCGACGATGCCGGGCACGGTGCGCGCGCCGGAGAGCAGGGTGCAGGAGAAGGATATCCAGATTCCGGATTTCCTGAAGCGCAACTGACAGAAAAAAGAACAAAAAGAAAGCGGGGACTTCGTAAAGAAATCCCCGTTTTTTCAGGCTATGGTGTTCAGTCGTCGTCGCGTACCACATGTACTGTGAATTTCACGGATTTGCCGGTGCCCAGGTCTTTGCAGGTGACGGTGGTGGTGCCGATTTTTTCCGCGAAGAAATCCGGCTCGCGCGTTCCGGTGAGCGTCTTCTTATCGCCGCCGTAGTAGTCGAAACGGACAATGCTGGTGTCGGCGATCGTCCATTTCAGATTGTCCACGGAAGAATAATTTTTGACTTCCAGATCGAAATCATCCCAGCGCTCCTCGTAGACGTTGGTGGAATCCTTGGCAGTGATCGTTCTGGTGGAGCTGCCGTTTACCTTGACCGTAAAGGTTACTTTTTTGGAAGACTTGCCGCTGATGTAGCAGCGCACCTTGGCGGTGCCGGCCTTTACGCCGATGATTTCAATGTCGTCGCCGTCGCGGTCGTTGTCCTCAAAGCGGACGTAGTTGCTGCCGGAGACGATCTTCCATACCAGATAATCGTCGTCTGCGTAGTAAGGTTTTGTATTTACACGCAGTTTGACTTCCTCGCCGACGCCGATGGTTATGCTCTTGGAGCCGGCAGCGCTGACGCCGGTCGGCTTTGGCCCGTCTGCGCTGGACTGGAATGCGCAGGCCAGCAGAAGCGTCAGCATCAGGGTCAGCAGAAGCGTCCTCCTGTATCCGTTGAATGTGTTGGTCGTTTTTTTCATGCGTATCATCCTCCTTTGCCTTTGTATATAAGCGTATTACGCTATGTATATTATATCAAAAAATGTAAAAAAAATAAGGCGAAAATGTGTGAAATTGATTAAGAGATTCTTAAAAAGTCTTAAAAAAGATGCAAAAGAATATAAAAAATGGAAGCAAAGGGGCTCGAACCCTTGACCTCCCGCTAGTCAGGCGAGCGCTCATCCCAGCTGAGCTATGCTTCCATTGCATTTATTATATCATGTATGGGCAGAAAATCAATGCAAAATTCTGTCAAAACGTAAAATAATTGTCAGAGCCCGCTCAGAGGCTGAGCGGGCGGCGGATTTCCTCCACCGGCATTTCCTGTCCGGTCCAGATGCGAAACGCCTCCGCTCCCTGATAGAGCAGCATCGGCAGCCCGTTGACGGTGCGGCAGCCGCGTCCGGCGGCCTCGCGCAGCAGGCGGGTCTGACGGGGATTGTAAATGATATCCGACACCAGCAGCTCCGGACGCAGGAGTGAGGAATCTGCGAGCGGGACGGCGTCGTCGTGCGGGGCCATGCCCACGGAGGTGGCGTTGGTCAGAAGCGCGCTGCCGCCGACGCAGGCGGCGACCGCCTGCGCATCCGCCAGATCGGTGACGTCGGCGCGGCAGGAGGTACCTGCATTGATCCGTCCGGCCAGCTCCTCGGCGTGCGCCCAGGAGCGTCCGCGCCGGTTGACGATGTGCAGCACGGGTACGCCGTCGAGCGCGGCCTGGATGGCGATGGCGGAGGCCGCTCCGCCTGCGCCCAGCAGCGTCATGGCGCCGTCCTCCGGCCGGTATCCGGCTTCCCGCACCGCGCGCATGTAGCCGATGCCGTCCGTGTTGTGGCCGATGAGGCGGCCGTTTTCGTATTTTACGGTGTTGACCGCGCCGATCATGCGCGCGGCCGGGGTCAGCTCGTCGAGAAAGGCGACGACGTGTTCCTTGTGGGGCATGGTGACGTTGAAGCCGCAGACATGCAGCTCCTTCAGCGCGCGCACGGCGGTCCCGAGATCGGCGTCCGCCGTATCAAAACAGAGGTACACATAGTCCAGTCCCAGCAGGCGGAACGCCTCGTTGTGAATCATTGGCGAGATGCTGTGCGCGACCGGCGAACCGAGCAGGCAGCAGAGGCCTGTGCGGCCGGTAATCTGGTATGTCATACGGATACCCCCTTTGTACCTTAACTATAAAATGTTTTCGCGCTTTCGTCAAGCGCAGAGAGGAAAGGATAAACGAAATGGAGAGAAAAGCACTGAAAATCCGCGAATTGACGCTGGGGGACGGCATCCCCAAAATCTGCATTCCCATCACGGCCAGAGACCGGGAGGAGCTGGAGGAACAGGCGGCGCGCCTGCTGGAAGGTCCCTGCGACCTGGCGGAGTGGCGGGCCGATTTTTACCGGGAGACCGAAAATGAAAACTGGGTGGCGGAGACGCTCGCCGTTTTGCGGGAGCGCCTGGGCGAACGGCCGCTGCTGTTTACGTTCCGCACCCGCGGGGAGGGCGGCGAACGCGCCGTATCCCTGGAAGAATATGAGCGCCTGAACGAAAAGGCCGCGCAGAGCGGCTTCGCGGATCTGATCGATGTGGAGCTGAACCGCGGCCGGGAGCTGCTGCAGCGCCTGGCGAAGCAGGCGCACGGCTGCGGAGTCCGTGTGGTGGGCTCCTACCATGATTTCAAAGCCACGCCGGGACGGGAGGAGATCGTCCGCATCCTCTGCGCCATGCAGTCGCTGGGCGCGGACATCTCCAAGGCGGCGCTGATGCCGCAGTCGGAGCAGGACGTGATGGAGGTGCTGGGGGCGACGCTGGAGATGAAGCTGCGGTACGCCGACCGCCCTTATATTACCATGTCGATGGGCAGGCTGGGCGCGGTCAGCCGCCTCTGCGGCGCCCTGACCGGCTCCGCCGTCACCTTTGCCACCGCCGGGCGGGCTTCGGCTCCCGGGCAGATGGATGCGGAGCTGGTGGCGCGGGTGCGCGCGGCCATGTAGCCCCGGCAAAGGCGCGGTGTCGAAAAACGTCGCCAAAAACAGCGAAATCCCCGCCCTGATTTGACAAAATGATCACCCCCTGTGGAGTATACTGGTAACAGTTACAGCCGCAGGGGGTGTTTTGTGTATTATGAATTTTACATAGATCAGTTCTTTCTTGAACACCTCCTGACCGGCTGTCTGCTGTTTGCGCTCACCGTGCGCCTTCGCCGGGAGCAGGTCCGGTGGCGGCGGCTGCTCGCGGCCAGCGCCTTAAACGCAGCGCTGATGACGCTGCTGGTGTGTCTGGGATGGCCGGGCTGGTATGCCGTGCCGATGCTCGCGGGCGGGGCGGCGGTGTTCGCGGGCAAGCCCCTCCGCCGCTTTCTGGGCGGCATGGCAATGCTGCTGCCGGTGACCGTCTGCTTCGGCGGAACGCTGGAGGCGCTGCTCGCCCTCTTCGGGCTGCCGGTGATGGCGGCGACGGTGACGGCGGCGTTTCTGCTGGACGTGGCCGGAATCTGCCTGCGCAGCCGCAGCGTGCGTCTCGGCGGGCTGGTGACCGTGCGCCTGGAATGGGAGGAGCACACGCAGACCCTGCGCGGCATGGTGGACACCGGCAACCGCCTGCGGGAGCCCCTGACCGGACGGCCCGTCAGCATCGTGGATGAGCGGATGGTCTGCCAGCTGCTGGGCGAGGGCTGGGAGCACAGGCGCGGGTTCTACCTGATTCCCTACCACAGCATCGGCACGAAACGCGGATGGATGCGCGGCGTGACGGTAGACCGCATGGTAGTCGAGGAGGCGGACGGGGTTACCACCGTGTCCAGGCCGGTGCTGGCGATTTACCAGGGACGCGTCAGCGCCGGCGGCCAGTACCAGATGATTTTGCACCCCCTGCACCTGACGTCGGGGAAAAAAGAATAAAAAGGAGAAAAAGGCATGTTAGTAAAGATTGCGGTACCACAGCGGTTTCAGTTCAGAATGGCGTCGAATTTCGGGGATTTTCTGTTCCACAGGACGGGGGACACGCATTATATCGGAGGAAACGAGGTGCTGCCGCCGCCCCTGGAGCCGGAGGAGGAGCAGGCGCTGCTGGGCATGTACGGCAAGGAGGGCGACGCGAAGGCCAAGAGCGAGCTGATCGAGCACAACCTGCGGCTGGTGGTTTACATAGCAAAAAAATTCGACAATACCGGCGTCGGCGTGGAGGACCTGATTTCGATCGGCACCATCGGCCTGATCAAGGCCATCAACACCTTTAATCCGGAAAAGAAAATCAAGCTGGCGACCTACGCCTCGCGCTGCATCGAGAACGAGATTCTCATGTATCTGCGCCGCAACAGCAAGACGCGGATGGAAATTTCCATCGACGAGCCGCTGAACGTGGACTGGGACGGCAACGAGCTGCTGCTCTCGGATATTCTCGGCACGGACGAGGACGTGATCTACCGCGACATGGAGACGGAGGCGGAGCACAGCCTGCTGCTCAAGGCCATCGGCAAGCTGTCGGAGCGCGAGCAGACCATCATACACCTGCGCTTCGGCATCAACACAAACGACGGGCAGGAAAAGACGCAGAAGGAGGTGGCCGACCTGCTTGGCATCTCGCAGTCCTACATTTCGCGGCTGGAGAAGCGCATCATCAAGCGGCTGCGCAGGGAGATCGTGCGGTTTGAATAGCGGCCGGGGCGCGCCGGAGAAGTCTTGTCAAGGGCTAAAACTTTCTAAAATTTCCGCCGCCGGCGAATAGGGCGGAGCCAAAATGTGAATCATTTTACCAGACGATACGTTTAGGAGGATGATTCCATGGCACTGAACAAAGTAGAGATATGCGGAGTGAACACTTCCAGGCTTCCGGTCCTGACCAGCGAGGAAAAGGAATTTCTGTTCGAGCGCATCAAGGCGGGCGACGAGAACGCGCGGGAGCTGTACATCAAGGGCAACCTGCGGCTGGTGCTGAGCGTGATCAAGCGCTTTCAGGGGAGCAATGAAAATGTGGACGATCTGTTTCAGATCGGCTGCATCGGGCTCATGAAGGCGATCGACAATTTCAACACCGAGCTGGACGTGAAGTTTTCCACCTACGCCGTTCCCATGATCATCGGCGAAATACGGCGCTACCTGCGGGACAACAATTCCATCCGCGTCAGCCGTTCCCTGCGCGACGTGGCCTACAAGGCCATCTACGCCAAGGAAAACTATACCAGAAAATATTCGCGGGAACCCACCATCAACGAGATCGCGGAGGAAATCGGCATTCCCAAGGAGGAGATCGTCTATGCGATGGACGCGATTCAGAGCCCGGTCAGCCTGTACGACCCGGTCTATACCGATGGAGGTGACGCGCTTTACGTGATGGATCAGATCAGCGACAAGAAAAACAAAGAGGAAAACTGGGTCGAGGTGATCTCGCTGAAGGAAGCGATGAAGCGCCTCGACGAGCGGGAAAAGCACATCATTGAGCTGCGGTTCTACGAGGGCCGGACGCAGATGGAGGTGGCCGCCGAGATCGGCATCTCCCAGGCGCAGGTCAGCCGCCTCGAAAAAAACGCGCTCAAGTGCATGCGCAATTATCTGCGGGTATAGGCGATTCGCCTCTACCCGCATTTTTTGCGCACCTCGTCCTCGTCGACGTCGACCAGGATGATGTCGGCGCCGATCTGTACGATGCACCGCCAGGGAATGAAGTATTCAAAGTCGCGGCCGAGAAACCAGCACAGCCGGCCGGGGCCGGGCACGATCAGGGCCAGGATGCAGCCGGTTTTGCAGTCGATGTCGAGGTCGCTGATGCAGCCCAGCAGGCGGCAGGTGCGGGTGTTGATCACGTCTTTCTGTCTGAGATCGTACAGGCGCATGGCGTTTTCCTCCCGTTTTGCTCTCAATTTATTATATGATTGACGATTGACAGTATTTCCGGCATCATTTATACTCAGTTTATGGTCAGATACTCTCCCATCTTTGACACTTTATGACATTAGAAATCCCAGAAACTGTTGAAAAATCAATGGTTTCCGGGATTTATTGGAT
>CANRIG010000060.1 GCA_947630595.1 uncultured Lachnospiraceae bacterium
CTATTTGGTTATGTCTTGTAATCAGACATTGGATTTATGAGGTTCTCCTATAGTCCGATGATTTGGGAAAGTTTTATAGGAATGCCCGGAGGAAATCTCGATCTATAGGGAATCCCTATCACAAGGGAACCCCCGGTGAGTATCCGGATGAGAATGAGGCCCCTGCTTCGGCGGGGGTCTTGTTTTGTACTGTTTACCACCGTTTCACGGTAAGCGGTACAAAAGTAAGCGGTACAAAACAAGCCTACCATAAAAATAGAGCGGCCACACTTAACATCTGAGTCTTAGTGACCGCTCGCTGCTACTTTTTGTTTGTCTTTACTTTCAGTCGTTCCGTTTTTGACGCTCATATGATGAACAAATCTGTCAGCGGCTTCACTAGCGTCTCACGGTGCATTTGCCTCTTCATATCTTTCTGTGAGTAAAAATGTATTTCAATCTTGACACCACTATAATTATGTGATATTATTAAAATAATTTAGGAACTTCAAATCTGATTATCCGGCCAAACCAGCCTGTTTCCACGAAAGAAAAGCAATTACTAATAATCGATAATGTGTTTAGCGTACAGATGAAAATGTAGAAATTTTATAACAAATGTAGATTTCAGATATTGTGAATCGATTTGCCTTGTGCTATTGATTTGTCTTTTACTATTGGAGGTATTAGATGGGAAAAGCGGATATGGCAGTGAACCGGTTGCTGGAACGGAAGGAAGTTTTCGCAGATTTTATTAACGGGACGTTATTTTCCGGGAAGCAGATGTTAAAAGGAAATGATCTGACCCTGCTCTCTGCACGTTCCGGTATGATTAAAGTGCAGAATATGGAAGCACAGAGGCATACAAAAGAACGGGAGCATATGAAAAGGCAAGAGTATACGAAAGAGCAGGAAGATATGGAAGAACAGAAGTATACAGAAGAACAGGAGTATACGAAAAAGCAGAAGTGGACAGAAAGCCAGGAGCTTAAAAATAAACAGGAGCACGGAAGACTGGGCGTACTCGAACGATGTGGAGACATCCGTATGGAAGCCAAACAAGGTACATATTCCGTTATTTTTGCCCACGAAACACAGAAAAATGTCCACTATGCGATGCCTGTGCGCAGCTTGCTCTATGAGGCAATGGAGTATACCAGGCAGGTGCAGGAATTGGAAAAACAACATATGGAAAAAGGGGAATGTCTGCGCGGCGATGAATTTCTGTCCGGTCTTGTAAAAGGCGATCGTCTGAAGCCAGTGGTTTCGATTGTACTTTACCTTGGTGACGATTGGGACGGCTGCAGAAGCCTTTACGAAATGCTGGAAATTGACGAGTCGGATGAGAGCGCGGAACAGCTGCGGCCTTATCTTCCGCAGCACCGGATGCACCTGATCGAGGCAGACAGCCTGGAACACCCGGAATTTTTCCAAAGTTGTTTACAGCACATTTTTGCTATGTTAAAATGCAGACAGGATAAAGACGAATTGTATGGGTACATCAGAAAAAACCGCGCCGCGCTGGAGCGGATGGATCACGTGGAAATCATGGCGGCTTTCATCCTACTGGGAGAACAGAAGCGGGTGGAAGAGCTGTTTCGGGCGAAGCCGGAAAGTGAGGAAACCAGTATGTGCAAGGCGATTGATGATCTGATTCATGATGGAGAAATGAGGGGCGAAGCAAGAGGTGAAGCAAGAGGAATACAGCAGGGAGAAAGCCGTGTGCTTTCGTTAATTAGCAAACTGATTGAAGACGGCAGGCAAAATCTGCTTTCCAGTATTACTGCTGATGAAAATCTGAGGGAAGAGCTGTATCTTTCTTATCGGATATAAGTGTTTAAGTGTTCGTTTCCATCGGAACAGGAGCTTTGAGCAGCATATTGCCGTACCTGAAAAGCAGCTGAACAGGCAGCAAATACAAATGAGGGTATCCCTCAAGTCATTCTGACTTTTGGGACGCCCTCTTTTTCATCAGCTCGGAAATGGTTGCAGTTGTCTGACTCTCTCGGGAATCGTTTGAAAGTTTAATCAGCCAGCTTGACGACAGGTTTAATCAGGTCGCGGGGCTTGTCGCGCATCAGATACAGCGCTTCCTCAATATGCTGCCATCCGTCGAACACATGAGTGCTCAGCGGGGACAGATCCAGCCTGCCGGCGGATACCAGCGAAGCGAGCTTTTCCAGACGCAGGCGGCCGCCCGGCATCAGACCGCCGTTGATCTGCTTGTGCCCCATACCGACGCCCCAGGCGACACGGGGAATGCTGATGGTATCGCCGGAGCCGAGGTAGTTGACATTGCCGATTTTTCCGCCGGGTTTAAGCGCTTCGACGGCTTCGATGAATGTGTCGTTGTCACCGCCGGCGATGACAACGCAGTCCACGCCTTTGCCGCTGGTCATGTCCAACACCTGCCGGGCAATCGGGCCGTTTTTGTAGCTGATGAAATCGGTTGCGCCGTATTTTCTGGCTGCCTCCACGCAGACCGGTCTGGTGCCTACGGCGATGATTCTGGAGGCTCCGCGCAAAGCTGCGCCGGCTACGGACATCAGGCCTACAGGGCCGATGCCAATAACCAGAACCGTGTCGCCGAACTGGACGTCAGCGAGCTCTACGCCGTGAAATCCGGTCGGCACCATGTCGGAAAGCATGCAGGCGTCAACGGTGCTGATGTTGTCCGGGAGCAGCGCCAGATTGCCGTCCGCGTCGTTGACGTGGAAATACTCGGCAAAGACGCCGTCCTTGAAATTGGAAAACTTCCACCCGGCCAGCATGCCGCCGGAATGCATGGAATACCCTGCCTGAGCTTCCAGGGAATTCCAGTCCGGGGTGATGGCCGGGACCAGCACGCGGTCGCCGGGCTTGAAATCTTTGACAAGTTCGCCTACCTCTACGACCTCTGCGCAGCCCTCATGTCCGAGAATCATATTGTGGCGTTCCCCGATTGCCCCTTCCCAGAGAGTATGAATATCCGATGTGCAAATCGCCACTGCCAGCGGTCTGCATACAGCGTCCAGCGGCCCGCATGCGGGGCGTTCTTTCTCAATCCAGCCGGACGATCCAATCTTTAACATAGCATAACCCTTCATAAAGTGACTCCTTTCATTAAAAGCCGTTTCCTGAGTATGCTTTATTATATCATGAATAGATTATATAATCAATAGAATATTTATCGGGATAATTCATGATAATTTAGATATGTATTGATAATGTTTTGACAGAATGTACAAATATGCAAATATATAAGGCTGCAGATGAATAAGGTCGCAAATAAACGGAACTGCAAATAACCAGAATACAGAAAACGAAGTTACCGGCAAACAGAATTACGAATATACAGAATTGCAGAGAAACAGGAATGCAGATATATAAGATTACAGATACACAAAGTTACAGATATACAGAGCCGCAGATAAAAAGGATAGCGGATAACGGATAACGAAGCTGCAGATAAGTGGAGTTACAAATGAACAGAACTGCAAATAATCAGAATACAGAAAACGAAGTTACAGGTGAACAGAATTACAGATATACAGAATTGCAGAGAAACAGGAATACAGATACGTAAAATTACAGATACACAAAGTTACAAAAAAACAGGAATACAGCTATACAAAATCACAAATAACCAAGAACCCCCGCAAAATGCCAGACAGGACTTGACACAATCCTATCGCATTTTGCAGCGATCCCCGCCATCTGCACAGCGGAACGGAACACTGTTTGAAACATTGTTTCCCAAAATTCATCAAGCACGTCCCTGGCCTCGGATTTCAATTTCGTATTGACTGCCGAGAATACGGACATGATCGACGCAGACCGGCTTCTCTTTGCGGAAGCAGACACGGTGCGCAATCAGCAGGGCCGCCTTCGGTTCCGTCTGCAGGATCTGCGCCTCCAGGAAAGAGGCGGACGCGGCTGTGATCCGGGCTCTGGAGCTGTCGATATGAATTTGATACCTTTCCTCCAGAAACTGGTAGAGCGCGACGAACTTGCCTTCGTACGTCTCGATTTCCGGAACCAGCGAACTGGGGATAAAGTTTTCCATGATCGTGACCGGATGCCCGTCGGCCAGCTGGATTCTCTGGATGCGGGTCACCGGTGTGCCCGGCGCAAGCTGCAGCTCGCCGGCCAGCTCGCCTCCGGCCCGGATCGTGTCGATCACCATGCTGCCGGTGGTCATCTGCCGGCCGCTTTTCTGAAACGATTCGGTGAGGGAGGTCACGGAATTGTAATCCTGCGCGGTGCGGCGGCCGCAGACGGAGGTCCCGCTGCCCTGACGCACATGAACCAGACCCTCTTCGCTCAGCATTTTGACCGCTTTGCGGACAGTGGTTCTGCTTACCTGATAGATTGTTTCGAGTTCACTTTCTTTTGGCAGGAAACCGGAGACGGGGTAAGTGCCGTTTAAGATTTCCTCTTTGAGGCTGCGGTATACCCTCCGGTATGCCGGTTCGCGCCCGTTGAGAGCTTCTGTATGTTCCATAAAGCGGATTCCTTTGTATTTGATTCAGCTTGTAACTTGCAAGCTATAATTTTTTCTTCATCATGTCGGCGTTGGTGCAGTACTGCAGCGCGGTTTCGCGCGTGATGCGCCCCGCGCGGAAAAGCTGCAGCAGGCTGTTGTCCATGGAGATCATGTCGTCCTTGGCGGAGGTGTAGATGATGCCTTCGATCTGGTGCGTCTTGTTGTCGCGGATCATGTTGCTGATGGCCGGCGTCATGATCATAATCTCAAAGGCCGGGATCATGCCGCCGGTTACCGCCGGCACAAGCTGCTGCGAGACCACGGCGCGCAGGACCATCGACAGCTGCATGGCGATCTGGTGCTGCTGCGAGGAGTCGAACACGTCGATGATGCGGCTGATGGTGCTGGCCGCGCCGATCGTGTGCAGGCTGGAGAGCACGAGATGTCCGGTCTCGGCGGCGGTCATGGCCGTCTGGATGGTTTCGTGGTCGCGCATTTCCCCGAGCAGGATGACGTCCGGACTCTGGCGCAGCGCGGCCCGCAGCGCGGTCAGGTAATTGTCGGTATCCGTGGAAATCTCGCGCTGGCTGACAATGCTCTTTTTGTGGCGGTGCAGAAATTCCAGCGGATCCTCCAGCGTGATGATGTGGTTTTCCCGCGTGGAATTGATGCGGTCGATCAGGCAGGCGAGCGTCGTCGATTTTCCGCTTCCGGCGGTGCCGGTCACGAGCACCAGGCCCTTGGTCAGCGAGGTGAGCCCCAGCACCGTGTCGGGAATGCCGAGTTTGGCCGGATCCGGCAGCTCAAAGGCGATGATGCGGATGACGCTGGCCAGCGAGCCGCGCTGCTTGTAGGTGCTGACGCGGTAGCGGGAGAGGCCCGGGATGGCGAAAGAAAAATCGTCGTCGCCCCGGTTCAGAAAGCGCTGCATGGGACGGTCGCCCGCGAGCGCGTAAATTTCGCGGATCATCGCTTCGGTCTGGTCGGGCATCAGCCGGTCGCCCTCCGAGTGCATGACGCCGTGCACCTTGTAGGACAGCGGAAGGCCTGCGACAATAAAAATATCGGATGCCCCGGCCTGCGTGGCGGCGCGGAGCATGGCGGTTGCATGGTTTGAATCAATCATAATCGGTCTCCTTCTTGATTTCCGTACTTAATTTGTAATGCTTTCAGTTAGGTATGCTATTAAATAAGCTGTTTCTTTGAAAATATGATTTTACGGGATTTTTTATATTATGGCATACCTAATTTAAATTCATTACTGCTTAATTGTTCAGCATTTCCAGCAGGGAATCGCTGCGGAACAGATTCTGCGAGGTGTCCGCCTCCCATTCCCGGGTGTTGACGACGTTCCAGGCGTCGATGCGGTACAGCTTGTCTGCGCCGGAATCCGGAAAGACCGGCGTCAGGACGGCCTGCAGCACCTGCTCCTCCGTCACCGGAACCGTAAACGCGACGGCGCCGTCTGTCCAGACAGCTTCGGGAACGTCCTCTGCAATCGAAGCGCACAGGGCCAGATAGGCGTCCTGCGCCGAAGCGGGGCTTTCCGCCTGCGCCTCCCGCAGATACGCGGCCAGCTGGCTGTCGATGCGGTCCAGCAGCTCGTTGGCGGCCGTCACGGCCGCGTAATACTCCGTCGTGCGGTCGGCTGCCCTGCGGCTGAGGTTTTCGTCGGCGGTGGCGCCGGAGATGGACAGCAGGGAAAAGGTAATCAGGCTCAGCGACAGGAAAATCAGCAGCATCAGCGAAATACCGGAGGTCTTTCTCATCCCATCGCCTCCTCTCCCGTCAGCGGAATGTGAAACTTCGCCGACAATTCATACAGGGGCGCCTGCGCCTGTCCGGCGCGGCTGACGACGATCCCGGAGGAAATGTTCTGCCCCTCCCGGTTAAGCGTCAGCGTCAGCGTGTAAGCGGCGTGTTCCGCCGCGCAGGGTTTGAAAGCCTCATCATAGGCAAGCGTAAACCCGTCGCCGGTCACAACGGCGTCCGAAAACACAGCAGCCGCGTCCTCCGGCGTGATATTGCCAGCCTCCACAGCCGCGGCCACGGAAGCTGCCGCCGCCTGGGCGTGGGAGAGCGCATCGGCGCGCTGCGTGATCAGGTGCGCCTTCGCAAACAGGCGCAGGCAGACGGTGCTGATGATCAGAAAGAAAAACAGTACGATTAAAAATTCGATGAAGAACAGGCGGGAGCCCGTTCGCGCATTCTTTTTCATGGCAGTCTCCATTCCGCCGCCTTCTGGCCGGCGGCGCAGAAAAAATCCGGGTCTCTGTTTCGCTTCACCCGACGTTTCCTGCAGTAAGGTGAATCAGGACCGACAGCTCGTTGCCCTCCTCGCTGGTCGCCGTGGCCGACAGAAGCGGCTCCCCGCCGGGGCTTTCCGTGTCGGTGTCAAACGCAAAGCCGGCCAGCGATACAATGGCGCTGCCGGAGGCGGCCAGGGGTTCGGCGTCCTCGCGGATAAACAGCTCGCGCAGCGCTCCGTCGTAAAAATATACATAGGTAAAAAACGAATCGCCCTCCACCGTATCGTGGAAACGGATGGCGGGAATCCCTTCCACTTCCGTATGTGATATTTCGCCCGCGCGGTCGTGCTGGCGCACCTTTTCCGAAAGATAGGCGATCGCGGTGCGCGACGTGTAATTCTCGTCCAGATGGGCCACGCCGCTGCGGTAGATCGCCGATCCCATTCCCGTCAGCAGCAGCGTGAACAGGGAAAAGATCAGCAGCAGCAGAAAGGCGAAGAGCGAGTCGATGGTGTGCTGTCTCGGTTTGAGTTTCATCAGGACGCCTCCTTCCGGTGAATGGGAAAGACGGTCACATCCGGCATCAGGTTGGCTCCCGTGATTTCGTAGTCCACGATGTAGCGTGTCTCGTCCCAGTCGATGCCGTAATATTCACGGATATAGTCGAGGCTCTCGGGGTAGGCGCCCTCCATGGCGTAGCAGTGGACGGCGCTGCGCACGATGGCATTGCGCAGGCTCTCGAGCTGGCTGTCGTCCGCCGTCTGTCGCACCGCGGACGTGGCCCGCAGCAGCAGGAAAACGGCGCAGCCGCACACCGCCGCGGCGGTCAGGACGCGGCGCAGCAGGCGGGAGGATTTCTTTTTCTGTGAGAAACGGTTCATAGCGGCCCCTTTCGGAAACGGATATTGCAAAATGTGATCTTTTTATCCGATGTTGGCCATCACGCCCAGCAGCGGCAGCATCACGGAGACGAGAATCAGGCCCGTGAGCACGGACAGCACGGCGGTCAGCGTCGGCTCGAGCGCGTTGACGGCGGACTGGATGCTGTTGTCGGCCTCCTCCTGGCAGCTGACGGAAATCCGTTTCATGACGGTCTCCGCGGAGCCCGTGCGGAAGCCGATGGCGACCATGCGCGCGTTCAGCCCGGTGATGATGCCGGCGTCGCGCATGGACTCGGCGAGGTCGCTGCCTTCCTCCAGCATTTTGCCGGCTTTGTCAATATTGTCTTTCAGGCAGGTTTTGTCGGTAAGCCCGGCGGCGAGCTGGAAGCTCTCGCCCATGTCAAGGCCGCTGTGCAGCGCCAACCCCAGCGCGTCGCAGAAGCGGGAGCAGGCGAGCAGCGTATTGATCTTTTTGCCGAGCGGGATGTGCATGGTCAGGCCGAGCACGGTGTCGCGGCCTTTTTTGGAGCGCAGCGCGATCAGGCAGCCGAGCGCCGCGATCACGACCAGCGCCAGCACAAAGACGGACGCGCCCTGGAGCACGGAGGAGGCCCGGAATACCGCCGCGGAGATACCGGTCATCTCGATGCCGAGCTGGTCAAAGACCTCCCGGAACACCGGCATCACCTGCGTGATCAGCACGATCAGCACGGCGAACAGCATGCCCAGCAGAATCAGCGGGTAGGTGAGGGCGTCGCGGATGCTGCGCATCAGCGCGTCCTGCCGCCCGTAGTAATCCGCAAGCGAGGCCATGACGTCCTCGAGCGTGCCGGAGCGCTCGCCGATTTCGGTCATTTTTACGAAATATTCGGGGTAGACTGCGGATTCCCGCAGCGCCTGTGCCAGGTCTCCGCTCATCTCCAGGGAATCGTAGACGGCGCTGAGAATTTCCTTTCCCTCGCCCTCGGGCGCGTCGTCGCGCAGGATGGAGACGCCCTCCAGCGCGGAAATGCCGGAGTGCAGAATCATGGCCAGCTGCTCTGAGAAAACAGAGAGCTCATTGTCTGTCAAAGTCTGTCTCATAGGGAACCTCCTATCGGATGTACTGCAGGGTGTAATTCTCTCCGTCGCCGATGAAATCGCTGAGATTCTGGTCGGCGCCCAGCACGGAGGCAAAGGTCGGATCCATCAGCTTCCACTCGTTGCCGGTGAAGCGCACGGCGTTGCGCACCCAGCCGACGGATTCGATGTACACGTCGATCCAGGCGTGGCGGACGTCGCCGCTGTAGCCGATACTCAGGCGCGAGGGAATCGACAGCGAGCGCAGCATCGCGGTGGTCAGGGCCGCGAAATCGAAGCAGATGCCGGTGCCCGTCTTCAGCGTGTCATCGATATCGGGCAGATAGCCGGTCTCCACATTGGCCGCCTTGTCGTCGTCGTAGGTGATGTGATCCGTCACATACTGATAAATCGCAGTCAGCGCGTCGAGATCGCTCTCAGCGTCCGCCGACAGCTCCGCGGCGAGCTGAATCGCCTGGCTGTCCTGCGTAAAATCCACATATTGATTTGGATAGAGGAACGGCAGAAATTCGCTGTCCAGCTCCACGGTCAGCGAGTACGTCAGGAGCGTGGCGTACTGGTCGTCGCCGACGCTCTCGAACGCCAGCACCAGGTAGTTGCCGTTGCCCGCGGTAAACGGGAACGCGGTGTCCACATCGGAGACCTCGAGGAAATATTTGTAATTTATCTCGTCGGGTCCAGTCACCTGAATGTTGACTTTTTTGCCGGGCTCGGTCAGCCTTCCCATAAAATAGCCCTGGCCGGCGTTGGAAAAATCGAGCACCAGCGGCCCGGCCTCGGCGGTTTCGCCGCCTCCCGCCGACGGGACGAGGACGGTCGTTTTGCCGGGCTCATACTGTATATTTTCCGGCGCGGCTCCGGAACCGCCCGCCCCGCCTCCCGCGCCTGCGCAGCTGCAGCAGAGGACGGCGGCGAGGACAAGCAGCAGTACCGCCGGAAGATGCGTGCAAATCCGTTTCATAGGAATCCAGATACTCCCCCAGTTGAAGATCAAAAGTACAGTCGTTACTTTTCAAGTATAGCAGATTCAATAAAAAAAGAAAGAAAAAGTTCACAGGTTTAAAAAAGAATTAAAAAAGAATTTATCCGGTTGACAGGAAAGTATCTTCCTTATATAATGGGGAATGGAAAAGCACAGAAAGAGACTGGTAAAAGATCAAAAAACTGTTAAAAAAGTGTTGACAAACGGCTCGTAATCGAGTATCATGTAAGTGAAAATAAAAGAGATTTCTGATTAAGGGCAAACCCGTTGAAAGGCGGGGACGCAAAGCTGAGGGTCTAAGGTCGTAAGGACTATGATAGCCGGTTGCCACATTTTCTTATGTGAGTGTCAGGACAGAGAAGATGGAGATTAGGTGACCGCTGATTATAACGTATAATCGGGCGGTTATTTTATTTCAGGGGGTTTGTCGAATATCAGTCAGAGGAGGTATAAGTATGAAAATGAAGCAGGTGAAGGGATTGTTCCAAAGAACATCGGCGAAGGTCGGCAGTGTGATTCTGGCTACGGCACTGGTATTCGGCACCAGCATGTGGGCGTTGAATTCCCGCGATGCGGGGGTTCCGGAGCTGGTGACGTTCGTGGACAGCGAAGGCAGCATCGTGATCCCCGAGGAGGAGGTTCCTCTTGGCGCTCCGAAGGTGACGACCTCCACCAAGACAAAGAAACAGACCAAAAAGATTAAAATGAAAAAGGCTGCTACGAAGTCTTACAAGAAACAGGGCAAGACGACGACGAAAAAACAGACCAAGACTTCCAAATCCGGTTCCTCGACGACCACGACCGAGACCGTAACGGCGACCACCGTTGTGAACTCCTACGTAAAGGGTTCCGATATCAACACGCAGGAGACCACGACAAAGACGACCGTTACCAAGACGGTAGTATCGACGCAGAGCGCATCTGCCTCCGGCACACTTCCGGCGGCGTCCGGCAGCGTGTCGATCAGTTCCATCGCACCGAAGGTGGACGGCAGAGTATCAAGCGCATTCAGCAAACTGGGCTTCGGCATCAAGATCAATTCCGGCGTTTCCTACTCCGGCGTGTTTGACGCAAGATCTCAGGGCATCACGCTCAAGAGAGCGGACGACACGGTATATCACGAGCTCGGACATTTTGTGGGGTTTATCGCAGGCAACGTTGACCGGACCTCCCAGTTCCAGGCGATCTACAACAGCGAGAAGAGCAAATACACGATGTACAACAAGGCGTACGTGCTTTCCAGCCCGTCGGAGTATTTCGCAGAATCGTTCAAGAACTACACGCTGGATCCGGGAGCACTCAGGGCGAGCCGTCCGCAGACCTACGCGGCGATTCAGTCGGCGCTCGCGAACATCACGGACGCACAGGTTTCCAGAATCTGGAATGTATATAAAGTAATTTGGGCATAAGTCGAAAATACCTGAAATCTGACATACCTGACACCAAAAGGGCTGCTGCAGCGATGCGGCGGCCTTTTTGCGCGCGTTCCGGCACTTTTTTATTTACCGCCTGCATATTTGGTGGTATGATGGAAAAAAATTCGCGGAGTGCGGGAACGTGGAGGCGGTTATGAAGGTACTGGCTGTCATTGACATGCAGAAGGATTTTATTGACGGAGCGCTGGGGACGAAGGAGGCTGTGGAGATTACCGGCCGCGTGCGGGAGAAGGCGGACCGTTACCTGGCGGAGGGAAATAAGGTTATTTATACAAGGGATACACATACGGAGGATTACCTGAACACGCAGGAGGGGAGACATCTTCCGGTGGTGCACTGCGTCAGGGGCACGCCGGGCTGGGAGATTCCCGGAAGTGTGTACGCGCAGGGATGCCCGGTGATCGACAAGCCGTCGTTCGGCTCCCTGGAGCTGGCGGAATACATCGCCGGCCTGGAGGATCTGGAGTCGATCGAGGTGATCGGGCTGTGCACCGACATCTGCGTGATCTCCAACGCCATGATTTTAAAGGCGAGGCTGCCGGAGGTGCCGGTTTCGGTGGACGCGGCGTGCTGCGCGGGCGTGACGCCGGCGAGCCATGCCAACGCGCTGGAAGCGATGAAGATGTGCCAGATTGAAGTGACCGGAAGGTAAAAAGGCCCCGGGCCAGGGGACGCGGCAGGAGATTTCCGGGGAAAGAAAAGGGAAGGGAAAAACTTCCTTCCTTTTGTTGACATTTTATATACCGAACGGTATACTGATGTTACACAAAGGGAGGGACGAACCGTTTGGACAACAAGACGCTGCTGATGGAATGTGCGAAGCACCTGTTTTATACGAAGGGCTACGACGCGGTCGGCGTGCAGGAGATCGTGGAGCGCGCGGGCCTGACGAAGCCGACGCTGTATTATTATTTCGGGAGCAAGCGGGGGCTTCTGCAGGAGATTGTGGAATCGCGGATGTCGGAGTTTCAAAGTCTGATGCGGGAGGCGGAGGCCGAGCCGGATATCCGCGAGCTGCTGTACCGCGTCGCGCGCGCGTTCTGCACCTATTTCGACCGGGACCGGGAGTTTTACATGCTGATGATGGCGCTGTTTTTTTCCGCGCGGGAAAACGAGGCCTACGAGGTGGTGCATCCCTGCATGGTAACCTTTTACGACAGCGTACTGCGGGCGTTTGAGCGCGCGGCGGATCAGCTCGGCAACATGCGGGGCCGGCAGCGGCAGTTCGCGATCAGCTTTGCCGGCGTCGTCAATTATTATCTGCTGATGCGCTTCGAGCAGGACCCGGAGCAGAAGCGGGAGATCGAAGATGGAGAAATCCGGGAGCTGATGCAGCAGTTCCTGTACGGGGTGTTCACATGACCGCGGCGGACGCAGAGGTGCCGGACGCTTCGGCATGGCCGTGGGGTTTGTTATGAAAAAAGACAGAGAATGGGGAGATTGGTATGGCTGCATGGTATGACAACGCGATTTTTTATCATATGTATCCGCTCGGCATGAGCGGCGCGCCCGGCGAAAACCGGGAGGAGGGGGTCGTGCACCGCTTTGACGGGTTGCGGCGGTGGCTGCCGCATATCCGGGATCTGGGCTGTACGGCGATTTACATCGGCCCGCTGTTTGAGTCGACCTCGCACGGATACGATACCAGAGATTACCGGACGGTGGACCGGCGTCTCGGCGACAACGACGACTTCCGTGCCTTTGTGCGGGAGGCGCATGAGATGGGGATGCGAGTGGTCGTGGACGGCGTGTTCAACCACACGGGCCGCGAGTTTTTTGCGTTCCGCGACATTCAGCAGCACCGCGAGCAGTCGCGCTACTGCGGATGGTACAAGGGACTCAATTTCGGCTGGAACAATCCGTTCAACGATGGCTTCGGCTACGAGGCCTGGCGCAACTGCTTTGAGCTGGCCAATTTAAACCTGCGCAGCCGCGAGGTAAAGGATTATCTGTTTGATGTGATCCGTTTCTGGATCCGCGAATTTGACATCGACGGAATCCGCCTGGACTGCGCGGACTGCCTCGATTTTGATTTTATGAAGGATATGCGCTGGATGACCGGCCAGGAGAAGCCGGACTTCTGGCTGATGGGCGAGGTGATCCACGGGGATTACGCGCGCTGGGCGAACCCGGAGATGCTGCACGCGGTGACCAACTACGAGCTGCACAAGGGGCTTTACTCCGGGCACAACGACCACAATTATTTCGAGATCGCGCACACCATCCGCCGGCAGTTCGATGAGAACGGCGGCATTTACCGCGGCCGGACGCTGTATTCGTTTGTGGACAATCACGACGTGGACCGCATTGCCTCCAAGCTGAACGACCGCAGGCATTTGCGGCCGGTCTACACCCTGCTCTACACGCTGCCGGGCAATCCCTCGATTTACTACGGCTCGGAATGGGGCGTGGAGGGGCGCAAGGCGAACGGGGGCGACCCGGCGCTGCGGCCGTATCTGGATTTGGAGCGGATGCAGCAGGAGCCGCCGGTTCCGAAGCTGGCGGAGTATCTCGCTTTTCTCGGAAAATGCCGGCGCGAGCATCCGGTCATCGGCACGGGAAGATACCGGGAGCTGCTGCTGACGAACCGCCAGTACGCGTTCGCGCGCATCGGCGACGGGGAGACGGCGCTGGTGCTGGTCAACAACGACGAGAAGGCGGCGAGCCTGTCTGTGCCGCTGCCGATGGAGGGCCGGATTACGGATCTGGAGACCGGGCAGGAGGCGGCCGCGGAGAACGGCAGACTGCAAAGGACGCTGCCGGCCGGAGGCAGCGCGCTGCTTCTGATACGGCGGGGCTGACCGGGAATTATGTTGGGAAATAACGCCCCGGCGGCGGAGCCGGGCGGAGAAATAAAAGGAGAAACAAGCGTATGGCAGAGAAAAAGACCACGGGGACAAAGAGTGTAAAAAAGGAACAAAAGAAAAACCAGCCGGAATTTATCGGCGAGCTTGACCAGTACCTGTTCGGCACGGGCACGCATTACGACATTTTCCGCAAGCTGGGCGCGCATCCGATGACCTGGAACCGGAAGAACGGCACGCATTTTGCGGTCTGGGCGCCGCACGCCGAGGCGGTTTACCTGGTCGGCAGCTTCAACGACTGGGACGAGACCGCGCACCCGATGCGGCGGCTGGAGCCGATGGGGATTTACGTGCTGTTTGTGCCGGGCGTCGGCGTCGGCGCGCTGTATAAATATCTGATCGTGACGCCGGACGGGCGCAGGATTTACAAGGCCGATCCGTTCGGCAACCACGCGGAATTCCGCCCGGGCACGGCCTCGCGGGTGGCGGACATCTCCAGAATCCGGTGGTCGGACGACGCCTGGATGGAAAAGCGAAAAACTTTCAGCCAGGACGAGAGCCCGGTGGCGATTTACGAGGTGCATCCGGGCAGCTGGAAGCGGCACCCGCACGGGGAGGGAGAGAGCGGATATTATACATACCGCGAGTTTGCCCGCTCTCTCGCCGACTATGTGAAAGACATGGGCTACACGCATGTGGAGCTGATCGGCATCGCCGAGCATCCGTTTGACGGCTCCTGGGGCTACCAGGTGACGGGTTATTACGCGCCGACCTCGCGCTACGGCACGCCGGAGGACTTCGCTTATTTCGTCAACTATCTGCACCGCCGCAAGATCGGCGTCATCCTCGACTGGGTGCCGGCGCATTTTCCGCGCGACGCGCAGGGGCTGGCCGACTTTGACGGCACCTGCCTGTATGAATATGCGGACCCGCGCAAGGGCGAGCACCCGGACTGGGGCACCAAGGTGTTCGACTACGGCAAGAGCGAGGTCAAAAATTTCCTGATCGCCAATGCCATTTACTGGATTGAGCAGTTCCATGTGGACGGCCTGCGCGTGGACGCGGTGGCGTCGATGCTGTATCTGGACTACGGCAGGAAGGACGGCCAGTGGGTGGCCAACCAGTACGGCGGCAACAAAAATCTGGAGGCGATTGAATTTTTCAAGCACCTGAACAGCCTGATGGTGGGTCGTTATCCGGGCGTGATGATGATCGCCGAGGAGTCCACGGCATGGCCGAAGGTGACGGGCCGGCCGGAGGACGACGGGCTCGGCTTCACGATGAAATGGAACATGGGCTGGATGCACGATTTCCTCGAATATATGAAGCTCGACCCGTATTTCCGCCAGTTCAACCACAACAAAATGACCTTTGCGATGACCTACGCCTATTCCGAGCGCTATGTGCTGGTGCTCTCGCACGACGAGGTCGTTCACCTGAAATGCTCGATGATCAACAAGATGCCGGGCCTGTACGACGACAAATTCTCCAACCTGAAAGCCGGCTATTCCTTTATGTTCGGCCATCCGGGCAAGAAGCTGCTGTTTATGGGGCAGGATTTCGCGCAGTTCCAGGAGTGGAGCGAGGAGCGCGAGCTGGACTGGTACCTGCTGGGCGAGAAAAAGCATCAGCAGCTGCAGAATTACGTGCGCGCCCTGCTGAAGCTTTACGCAAAAACGCCGGCCATGTACCAGGGAGACTGCGTGCCCGCCGGCTTCGAGTGGATCAACGCCGACGACAATTCGCGCAGCATTTTCAGCTTTGTGCGCCATTCCCTGGACGGCAAGAGCAACCTGCTGTTCGTGATCAATTTCACGCCGATGGCGCGGCCGGATTACCGCGTGGGCGTGCCGCGCAGAAAGCAGTACCGTCTGGTGCTGAACAGCGACGAGGAGCAGTACGGCGGCAGCGGGAAGGAGCAGCCGCAGGTCTACAAAGCGGTCAAACAGGAGTGCGACGGCAGGCCGTATTCGTTCGCCTACGACCTTCCTCCGTACGGCGTGGCGGTATTTAAATTTTAAAAGGATTGTTATTTTTCCGCGGATACGCTATACTAGAGTGAAAGAATAAGAAATTGAGATTCCATCACGAAAGAAAAACAATCACCGGCGCGGCTGTGCGCGGAGAAAAGGATGTGAAAATATGATTTCCAGTCAGGTTTTACAGAATGCCATCGATGAACTGCACGCAATTACGAGAATCGACTTCGTGGTGCTCGACCCGGAGGGCATCGAGGTGGCCAGCACCATGGAAGAGACCCCGATGGACCCGCTGATCGTCCAGCAGTTCGCCGATTCGCCGGCGGACAGCCAGGTGCTGCAGGACATGCATTTTTTCAAGGTGTACGACGACAAGCGCCTGGAGATGATCCTGATTTCCAAGGGCGGGGCCGGGGACGCCTACATGCTGGGGCGGGTGGCGGTCAGCCAGATTCAGGGCCTGATCACCGCCTACAAGGAGCGCTTCGACAAGAATAATTTTATTCAGAACCTGCTTCTGGACAACCTGCTGGCGGTCGACGTTTACAACCGCGTCAAAAAGCTGCATATCGACGCCGAGGTGCGCCGCATCGTTTATCTGATCGAGACAAAATATGAGAAGGACAACACGGCGATGGAGATCGTCCGCGGCCTGTTCGGCAACCATCCGCGCGATTTTATCACCGCGGTCGACGAAAAGACCATTATTCTCGTGCAGGAGCTGCGGGAAAACGAGGATTACCGCAGCGTGGAGCAGACGGCGCGGATGCTGCGCGACATGCTGAACACGGAGGCGATGTCGAGCGTGCGCGTGGCCTACGGCACGATCGTCGGCGAGATCATGCAGGTGTCGCGCTCTTACAAGGAGGCCAAGATGGCCCTCAACGTGGGCAAGATTTTCTACATGGAGAAATCGATCGTGGCCTACAATACGCTGGGCATCGGGCGCCTGATCTACCAGCTGCCGCTGCCGCTGTGCGAGATGTTCATGAACGAGGTATTCCCGGCGGACGCGATGCCGGACACGTTCGACGAGGAGACGCTGACGACGATCAACAAATTTTTCGAGAACAGCCTGAACGTCTCGGAGACGGCGCGCCAGCTCTACATCCACCGCAACACCCTGGTGTACCGCCTGGAGAAGCTGCAGAAAAGCACCGGCCTGGACATCCGCGTATTTGACGATGCGCTGACGTTCAAGATCGCCATGATGGTGACGAATTACATGAAATACATGGAGCGTCAGTGACGCTCCTTTTTTTGCGGCAGGCTCCCCGGCCCGTTTGATTTCCGTTGATTTTGTCGGGAAATGGTGTTAAAGTATCTACGATACATATTTCCCAATTTAAGGAGGCTGTTCTATTATGTTAATGAACATGAAAGATGTGCTTGCGGTAGCAAACGAACACTATTTTGCGGTGCCGGCTTTCAACGTCAGCGACTATTCGATGTTTAAGGGGCTGATGGAGGTCACCGAGGAGCAGAATGCGCCGATCATCATCGCGATTCATCCCGATGAGCTGAAGCACACGGGCACGGAAATTCTGAAATCCATCATCGAGCGCGCGTACAAATCGCCGGTTCCGGTTGCCATTCATCTGGACCACGGCGCATCCTACGAGCAGGTGCTGGCGGCGATTCAGGCGGGCTTTACTTCCGTCATGATCGACGGCTCCTCGCTTCCGTTTGAAGAAAACGTGGCGGTGTGCAAACGCGTGGTGGAGACGGCGCACGCCGTGAACGTGTCGGTTGAGGGCGAGCTGGGTACGATCGGTACGGCGGACACGTTCGGCGAGGCAGGTTCTGCCGTGATTAAATATACAGAGCCGGAGGACGCGGCGAAATTTGTGGAGGAGACCGGCGTTGACTGCCTGGCCATCGCGATCGGCACCTGCCACGGCATTTACCCGGAAGGGGTTGACCCGGAGCTGAAGCTCGACCGCCTGAAAGAGATCAAGGCAAAAGTGTCCGTCCCGCTCGTGCTGCACGGCGGTTCCGCGAACCCGGATTCCGAGATCGGCGAGTCCGTAAACCTCGGCATCAACAAGATCAACATCTCCAGCGACATCAAGGTGGCATATTTCAACCAGATGCGCGAAGTGCTGCAGGACAAGAAGGTCCGCGAGCCGAACGTCATTCAGCCGTCCTGCATCGAGGCCATGAAGAAAGTTGCCTGCCACAAGATCAAACTGTTCCAGGCGGATGGAAAGGCTGCGCTGTATTAAAAAAGCGCATCAAAAGTCCGGCTGGACGAAGATGAAAAATTTTGATTTCGGCTAAGCCATGATAAGGGGCTGCTGCGAAATACGACGGGTTTGTCACAAATCTGGTTGTATTGTTGCGGCGGCTCCTTTCTGGAATTTGCCAGTAAAATAGTTTTGTATGCTCTTGTTCTCAGGTGTTTATTTCATCTTTTGCTATAGAAGTACATGCAATAGCATCTCCAGCATTATTCATTTGGCAAGCAAGGAAATCGACCAGATCACTCTCCGCTTCGATCCGATTTTCCTCTTTACGCTTACTATTCAATTTATCCAAAATATACTTGCTGTCGTAATACATATGTCAACTCCATGTTTGCTGATTATAAATTTTCCATGATATTCAGCAAACTCTGATAACTGTCTACGCTGTCGTAAACCACATCCATAGAGGAGAGTTCTTTGAACAGCTTCTTTGCACAATTGATCTTTGCCGTTTCAATCGGCTTCAGATTCATCGACTTCATCGTGCCTTTTGTCTCAGCAATGAAGAAGATGTGCTTTACCGTACCCTTGTTGAAAGCAATCGCCCAGTCCGGCGAATAATTGCCGACCGGTGTCGGGATTGAGAAGCCTTTCGGCAATTTGGCATAGACACAGACCTCATCTGCTAAATCCATGTCCTCGGCAAACCTGCGCTCGACACTTTGCCCATCCTTTGCGTAACCGTCCGCAAAAACATAGTCCTGTACATTCTTCCTGGCGCGATATGCCCGTGAAAAATCTGTATTCTTTTCAGCAGTAAAGATGGCGCTGTCGTAAGTCCCTTCGGTTTGATTATAGGTAATCTGATCCACAATCATTGTTGCTTTCTGCTCATTGATAAGCCGGATAGCCTTGGTGATAAACTCCTCCGGATTATTCCTGAACATGGCAAATATGTACGGTTTGATACCCTCAAGGATTCTCGCAACGGATCGTCTGGTCAGCTTCGTTCCTTCCGCGATCTTGCCGACAAGGTCATAAGTAACCTGGCTGCCTTCTGCACGGTCGAGAGTATAAGTCTGGCTTTTTTCCGCAATAAATCCGGCACCGTTTTTCAACTTGTCAGAGTTCCAATCCTGTCCCTGTTCGCCGGTGGTCACAGTGTACTGAAGTCTTGCCACGAACATTTTGTCATCAATATGCGCTATAGCTTTACGGATAAGTTCCTCACTGTCAAACTCTACAGTATATGCATACTTGTGGTTAATGTAATTCCATAATGTCTGGAACTCCTTCTTATAAAAGTTATCATTCAGCGCGTTTTCCGGAATCTTCGTTTCGTGCCCATCGCTGATCATATCATCAAGGGCATGTTCATCGAAGACGCTCTGTACAAGCGCATGAACACCCTCTGAAATATCCTGACAGCTTTCTGGTACAGGAGCAAGCACTCCGTTCGCCAGGTCTGCACGGTATTTGTCAGTGACATGATCGTCCTCATCGATATAGTCGTTTTTGATGAGGTAACGGTAAATATCCCGTCCCTGTTTATCGGAAACGGTGACATTGCTGCCGCCGATAACGAGAGTTTTGCCGATGAAGTATTCTGCCGTAGCTCTGGTAGGACGTTCATAAAGATCATCACGAATGCCTTTCTGCAAGTCAGCAACAAAGTCCTTATAACCGTCTGATGCGATAACCGTCAGCTGGTTAATCTGCTGTACCTGGCTGCCAAGCGTGTCACTATCCATACGGTCGCCGCTCTGGTTCACGCAAAGGCGCAGACCACGCCCAACCTCCTGACGCTTTTGTGTAGGCGAGCTGCCACCGTGCTTTAAGGTACAAATCTGAAATACATTCGGATTATCCCAGCCTTCACGCAGCGCCGAGTGCGAGAAAATAAAGCGCACAGGATTGCTGAAAGAAAGCAGACGTTCCTTGTCCTTCAAAATCAGGTCGTAAGCCGAGACATCATCACTTTCATCACTGCCGCGCTTGAGGGAACTATCCACCTTACGGCCTTTCTTGTCAATGCTGAAATAGCCGGCGTGGGTCTGGTGAACCTCAATGCTGCGGAGATATTGCTCATACGGCGTATTAAACAGAGTTAAATACTCGTTCAGAATTGAAATATATTCCTGTTCAAAAATCTCGCCGTACTGTGAATTGATCTCGTTCCCGTCATCGTCATATTTACGGTATTTCGCCACCTCGTCAATAAAGAACAGAGACAGCGTTTTGATACCGCGGGAAAACAGTTCCTTTTCTTTCTCAAAATGAGAGCGTATGGTTTCTCTAATCTGAACACGGCGCAAGTCTGCCTCGGACACGTCGCCTATAACTTCACCGGCATGAATGACCCCGCCATTCGTAAAGGTCACTGTTCCACGGATAGGATCAATTTCGCTGATGCGGTATCCTCGATATTGGTTCATGTTTTTGGAGAGCGCAAAGAGATCATCATCTACGCCAAGAAGCCTCGTTTCACGGTTGATGGACTTGTTGTAGCCAATTTCAAACTCGATACGAGCCATCGGTGGTTTCTTCGGTGAGATAACGATGCCCTCCAGGAAAAGATAGCTGTCGGTTCCCCGCAAATTCTTGATATCAAAGCCTTTGACCTCGATTTTCTTAACCAGCCGCTTGTTGTATGCGTCCAGGGCATCCAGCACATACACGAGTTCATGATGCTGTTTGTGGGTAGCGGAATAATTCAGGCAGAACAGCGGATTAAACTCTTTCAGGCTTTCCTGTGTGGCAGTACCGCCCATTTTCTGCGGCTCATCAAGGATTACGATTGGACGGTTCGCCTTGATTACATCAATCGGTTTTCTGCTGCCGAAATCATCCAGTTCCGTACGAATACGACGGGCATCTTTACCGCGGGCATTGAACGCTTGGATATTGATAATCATGACGTTGATGTCTGCACTCTGGCTAAAGTTGTCAATCTCTGCCAGATTCTTTGAATCGTAAACGAAGAACCGAGCTTTCTTGCCGTAGTATTCCATGAAATGATCCTGCATGGTTTCAAAGCTTTTGCGGACGCCTTCACGGATAGCAATGCTCGGCACGACCACGATAAACTTGCTCCAGCCGTACTGTTTGTTCAGTTCAAACATGGTTTTAATGTAGACGTAGGTCTTGCCTGTACCGGTCTCCATCTCCACATCAAGGGAGCAAGCGCCCAGACCGCCGGTGGTTACTGTTTCCGACAGCTTGATATTGTTGCGTACCTGAATCCTGCGGATATTTTCAAGAAGCTGACTGAAATCGAGCTGCACTCTGGCATTTGCAAAGCCCATGTACAGTTCCTCATCAGAGAGCCTCCAGTTTGTTACATCTCGCTCGACATTGACATCTCTGCGGTAGGTAAAGCGGTCATTAAACGGCTGACCGGCAAACACTCCTACAACGCTTTCTACAGCCTCAGTTTGATATGGCTGTATGGTAAATTTGAATTTCATATCAGCCATTACAATACCTTCCTTTGAGTCTTCGGACTGTAGGTTTCAAAAATCTGTTCAAAATTCGTCATGACGCTGTCATTTGCCATTCCGCTGTCACGAAACACGGCATAAAACGGCTTGCGCTTAGCAATTTCTGTCACTGTTTCCTCTGTGACATC